>CAZOJA010000014.1:0-20266 GCA_964579955.1 uncultured Veillonellaceae bacterium
ACTGCCACCGGCTCGCTGAGGCTCTCTCACACGAGTACTCTTCCTGATCATTGACATTGATATTATTCATTTATCGTATATTGGTTTAGATTTTAGCAGTCAAGCAATCGTTTGTCAAGCTATCGGCGCAAAACGACGAGTTCGATTAAACCGACGTCGTCGTTTTAGGTTGATGCGCATCAGTCAGATTTATTTGAAGGGTTTCTGATAAAAGAACGGCAGATAATGCTGGAAGCCGATGTCGCGGAAATTGAGAATCGCCTCTGTACCGCCGACGAACAGCACGCCGCCCGGCCTGAGCGCCTCAAGGAATCGCCGATAAAGTTTGTCTTTGGCTTCTTCGGTGAAATAGATGACCACGTTGCGGCAGGAAATGAGGTCGAAACCACTGTCATACTTGTCCAGCAGCAAGTTATGGTGCTGAAAAGTGATTCCTTCCTTGACTTCCGGCAAAACGGCGTAACGGTCGGCATCCACCTGCCGGAAATATTTCGCCAGCCGGGCCGGAGAAACGTTTTTCAACTCATTGACTTGATATACGCCTTCTTTGGCCTTGGCCAGCATCTTCACATCCAGATCGCTGGCCAGGATCTGATGTTTTGTCTTTGGCGTCAGATCCGACATCATGATCGACATGGAGTAGGGCTCGGCGCCTGTCGAACAGCCGGCACTCCATATTTTCAGCCTTGGACTCTGTTTCATCAGATCAGGCACCACTTTTTGTTCCAACTCGACAAACTTCTCCGGCGTACGGAAAAATTCAGTCACGTTGATTGTCAGATAGTCGATGAAGTAACGGTACAAGGCCTCGTCCTTTTCGATCAACTGAAAAAAATCCATATACTTGCTAACATTGTGACGTGCCATCAGATTTGTGATCCTGCGCTGCATCTGGGCAGGTTTGTATTGGTTGAGGTCGATTTGGGATTTGGTGTTGAATTTCGTCTTAAAATCTTCCCAATCGCGGTCGACTACTTCTATTGCCATGTTGCCGCTCCTCCGTTGTCGGCCGACAAGTTCCGCGCGGAACCGCCAACCCATATTTTTTCCACGCGTGAAGCCATTTCCAGCGGCTCGCCGCTCCAGACGACAATATCTGCATCCCGACCCGGCGCCAATAGCCCTACCTTGTCGGCTATCCCCATCATCTCCGCCGGATCGCGGGTTACCGCTCTCAGAGCCGCTTGGTGCGACAGGCCAAACCGCACCGCCAGACCGGCGTAAACCGACAAAAACAGATTCGGTACCACCGGATGGTCGCTGATCAAGGCGAACTGTACGCCCTGTGCATCGAGCACCGCCGGAGTACGATAGCTCTTGTCCTTCAGTTCCATCTTGGCCCGGGTGATCAACTGCGGTCCTATCGCCGCCTTGGCTTGACGGCAGGCCAGTTCGTCGACAATCAGATGTCCTTCGGTACAATGGTCCAAAATGATGTCCACGTCAAATTCACGGGCAATCCTAAGCGCAGTCATGATATCGTCGGCCCGATGCGCATGGGCCCGCAATGGCATTTCATGGCGCAGCACCCTCAACACTGCATCCATGCCAAAATCCGGCGCAAAATCCTTACTGCCCTTCTTTTTCAGATATTCGCGCGCCTTTTGCATCGTTTCGCGAATCAGATATGCCGTAGCCATTCGGGTCACCGGCGCTTTCTGCTTTTCGCCATATACACGTCGCGGATTCTCGCCGAATGCTATCTTAAGGCCTGCATGCCGTTTAAGCAACATTGACTCCACGGTCGCCTGCCGAACCGTCTTCAGGATGACGCACTGGCCGCCGATGGCATTGGCGCTGCCTGGTGCGATCATTACCGTGGTCACGCCGCCAGCCAGTGCGTCATCAAAAGCGATGTCCGCCGGATTGATCGCATCCATCGCATCCATCGCCGGTGTCACTGGTCCGCTGGTTTCGTTGCCGTCTTCCGCCGACCACTCCGTAGGCTCGGCATAAACGCCGAGGTGGGTATGCGCATCAATCAAGCCTGGCGTTACCACTTTGCCGGCAGCATCAAACACTTCGCAATCATCGGGGATCGGCAGCGACTGGCCGACAGCCACGATCTTTCCCTTTTCCAGCAAGATGCAGCCATTTTCTATCGGTGAGCCGTTCATCGTATAAATTTTGCCGCCGCGAATCGCCAGCATTTTTCCTGTGTTGTCTAATCCGGCCATTTCCGTAGCACCGCCTCCAGCACCATCACGGTGCTTACTGTTCCGATCCCGCCCGGAACCGGCGTGATCGCCGCAGCCAGCGGCTCCACTCCGGCAAAATCGACGTCACCGACGATGCGTCCCTCCAGTTCATTGATCCCTACGTCGACAACCACCGCTCCAGGCGAAATCATCGCTGCACCGATCATCAGAGGTTTGCCGACGGCTGCCACCACCAGGTCGGCCTGGCGCAAAAACCGGCCCAAGTCCGGCGTTTTGGAGTGGCACACCGTCACCGTCGCATCACGACCTAGCAACAGTTGGGCCAGCGGTTTGCCGACCACATTGCTGCGGCCGACGATCACGGCGTGTTTGCCAGCCAGTTCGATTCCGTAATGGTCAAGCACCGCCATCACCGCCCGCGGCGTACAAGGAGCCCATGGACTTTTCCCTGCCGCCACCAGTCCGACATTGAGCGGATGCATCGCATCCACGTCTTTTGCCGCATCAATACTGCGGGCAATAATGTCCGGATCTATATGCCGAGGCAAGGGCATCATCGGCAAAATGCCACTGACCTGCGGATTCGCGTTAAGTTGAGAAATCTGCGCCAACAGTTCTTCCTGGGTCGTATCCGACGGTAGCGCCGCCAAATGATAGCGGATACCGAGATTGCTGCATAGCTTTCCCAACCATTCCGCATAGATGATCGACGCATGATCGTCGCCAACCAGGACTACCGCCAGCCCGCACACAACGCCCTGGTCACGCAGCTTGCCGGCTTTTTCCGTCAGGCGGGTCCGCATTGCGGCCGCCGCCGGCTTTCCCTCCATAATCAGAGCCATTTTGTTGCAATCCTCCCTAAAATAACCCGGAAATCCGGCCTTCATTGTCGATGTCGATCTTTTCGGCAGCAGGCAGTTTGGGCAGTCCCGGCATGGTCATGATCTCTCCGGTCAGCATGACGACAAAGCCTGCGCCGGCAGAAAGTTTCGCCTGACGGACCGTCACTTTGAAACCCTGCGGTCTGCCGAGCAAACTCGGATCATCAGACAGCGAGTATTGTGTCTTTGCCATACAGACCGGCAATTCTCCATAACCCATGCTGGTCAGTTTTTCGATGCTTTGCTCCGCCTCCTTGGTGAAAACGGCATCGTCCGCGCCATATATTTCCCGGGCAATAATCCGTACTTTTTCCGTCAGCGGCGCTGACAGGGGATAGATTGGTTGGTATGTTGACGGAGTCCGTTCCATCAACGCCAGCAGTTTTTCCGCCACCACGACACCACCATTCCCGCCGTCGCCGAACACTCTGGATACTGCGGCCTCGACGCCATGGCGTCCGCAGATTTCCAGTACTGCCGCCAGCTCTGCCGGCGTGTCGGTGGGAAATTCATTAACTGCCACAACAATCGGCAAACCGAATTTTTGCAGATTCTCAATATGCTTTTCCAGGTTTCCGGCACCGCGCACCACCGCCGGCACATCTTCGTTGCTCAAATCGGACTTGGCAACCCCGCCATGCATTTTCAGCGCCCGCACCGTGGCGACAAGTACGACGGCAGCCGGCTTGAGTTCACCCATCCGACACTTGATATCAAGGAACTTTTCTGCCCCCAGATCAGCGCCGAATCCGGCTTCGGTCACGGCATAGTCGGCAAGTTTCAACCCCATACGGGTCGCGGTCAGGCTGTTGCAACCATGGGCGATATTGGCGAACGGTCCGCCATGAATGAGCGCCGGTACGTTTTCCAGCGTTTGTACCAGATTCGGTTTGATCGCTTCCTTCAGCAGCGCTGCCATTGCGCCATGCACTTTGAGCGCACCGGCAGTAACAGGCTCGCCGGCATAAGTATAGCCAACGACGATTTTTGACAGCCGCTGTTTCAAATCCGCAATATCCCGGGCCAGGCAGAGAACCGCCATCACTTCCGAGGCCACGGTAATATCGAAACCGTCTTCACGCGGCACTCCGTGAGCTTTGCCGCCAAGGCCGACCACGATATTGCGCAGGGCCCGGTCGTTCATGTCGACCGCCCGCCGCCATACGATCCGGCGTGGATCGATCCCCAGCGCGTTACCCTGCTGCAAATGATTGTCAAGCGCTGCCGACAAAAGGGCGTGAGCCGTGGAAACGGCATGGAAATCGCCGGTGAAATGAAGGTTGATCTCTTCCATCGGCACGACCTGGGAATAACCGCCGCCAGCGGCACCGCCTTTGACTCCCATGCAGGGGCCCAGGGAAGGTTCACGCAACATGCAGATCGCTTTTTTCCCCAGCCTGGCAAGCGCCTGGGTCACGCCGATTGTGGTGGTGGTCTTGCCTTCGCCGGCCGGTGTCGGAGTAATTGCGGTAACCAGGATCAGATTTCCGTCCGGTTTCTTCTCCAAGTCCTTCCATACGTCAAGGGAGATTTTCGCCTTATAGTGTCCGTAATTCTCCACATGCCTCGCATCAATTCCTAGAGCGGCGGCAATTTCGCCAATCGGTTTCATGGAAGCGGCCTGGGCAATTTCAATATCGCTGAGCACCGGTTAATCCCTCCCCACAAATCATCGCAAATCTTATTTGACTGATTCGCGAAAAACAGTCGATTTTCCTGCCAACAGCAGTTCGCTCATCTGGGTTCAAAAAACACCGTGATTTCTGTTCCCTTCGTTACTGGACTGTTCGGGACTGGACTTTGTCTCACCGCAACGCCGCTGCCTTCCGGAATCAGATGCAGTCCTGCTTTCTGCAAAATTGCCGCCGCTTCGCGGATCGTCTTGCCCCGCACATCCGGCGCCGCAAACTTGCCGGCCGGCATGACGGGCGGCACTGCCGGCGGCTGGGATGGCACAGGTTTTGCCGGTGCGGGTTTCGGCGCAGCGGGCAAAGCAGGAGACACGGGCTTCGGCGGCTGAAACGCCTTGATTTCCTGAGACGGACGCAGACCCATGATTCGCACGATCTGGGTCATTGCCTCGGCAAATACGGGCGCGGCAATCTCACCACCGTAATATAAGCCGCGTGGACTGTCAATCACCACCAGGCCTGCCAGCTGAATGTCTTCGAGCGGCCCGAAGCCGACAAACGACGCGATGTAACGCCCAGGATCATAGCCTGCCCCATCGTCGCGCAATCGCTCGGCAGTACCGGTTTTTCCGGCGAATCGATATCCTTCGACATTGGCCCGTTTGCCGCCGCCCTCCGTCAGAACCTTTTCCAGCAGACCGACCAGTTCATGCGCCACCTCCGGCGCAACCACCTGACGCACCAGTTGCGGTGCAGAATAACTGACCAGCAGACCGTCGCCGTCACGAATCTCTTTGATAATCTTCGGTTTCAGCAATTTTCCGTCATTGGCCAGCGCCGATACCGCAGTAAGCAGTTGAAGAGGTGTGACCGCAACCGCCTGGCCGATGCCCATGGTCGCGACATCTGATGGCTGCATCGATTTCAAGCCTAGCAATATTCCCTCTTCTTCCCCTGGCAGTTCAACCCCCGTCATTTTGCCGAAGCCGAAGGACTCCGAATACTTTAACATACGCGCGCCGCCCATCCGTTGGGCCACTTCGGCAAATCCCGTGTTGATCGAATACTTGATGATGTCGGAAAACGGCATCTTGCCATAACTGCCGCCATCCCAGTTTTTGATGATCCGGCCGCCCACGTCAATCGCGCCGGTATCGTTGAATATCTCTTTGGATGTGACCACTTTTTCCTGAATACCGGCTGCCGCCACCAAAGCCTTGAATGTCGACCCCGGTTCATAAATGCCGGAAATCGCACGGTTACGCCACACCTGTTCCGGGTAGCGGAAGAATGCGTTCGGATTGTAGGCTGGTCGGCTGGCCATGGCCAGAATTTCACCGGTTTTCGGATTCATCACAATCATCGTGGCAGCTTGGGCTTTGGTTCGGGCCAAAGAGTTGTCGAGCGCCTGTTCCACCGCGAACTGGATCGCACTGTCAATCGTCAGATGGATGGAGTGACCCGGTTTCGGTTTCGTAAAGGCAAAAATGGACTGAAAGATAGGCGTTCCCTTGCTGTCGGTGTCAAGGATCTGTTTGTGGGTCTGCCCCTTGATGGTGGAATCCATTCCCATCTCGATACCGGTCAGACCTTTGTCGTCGGTGCCGACAAATCCCAATACATGAGCCGCCAGCTGATCGTTAGGATACACGCGGCGGCTTTCCTCCAGGAAGTCCAACCCGCGAATCTTTTCACGGGCTATAAACTCAGACACTCTGGCGTATTCGGCCGGTTCAAGCGTTCTTTTCAGCCAGATAAAGGCTCCTTTGACTTTTAACCGGTCTCGCAGCGTAGCTTCTGGGACATTCAGCAACGGCTCCAGCTTTTTCGCCAGACCGTCCGGATCTTGCACCTCACGCGGGTTAGCATAGAGCGATTTCGCCATGTGGCTGATCGCCAGTTCTTTGCCATTGCGGTCATAAATCCCGCCGCGCGGCGTTTGCAGGCTGCGACTCTCCTGCAACTGTTCCCTGGCTCGTTCCGACCAAAGCTTTCCATCCACAATCTGAAGCCAGGCCAGACGGCCTGCCAAAACCGCTAACGCAACCAGCAGCAACAGGCAAAATATTTTCGAATTACGTGCCGATCTTAGATGTTGCTCCGTCAAGTGCTCTACTTACCTTTCTTGTCTTGCTCTTTATTGCTACTGTTCATCAATTCCGACTGAACGTCCGCCGCTAATATACGGTAAGGTCCGGCCCAGTTGACCATGGCCATTTCTGCGCTGGTCAACCAGCGCAGGGAAGTACTTTCGTTGAAATCCGGTTCAGTTGCATCGCATAGATATGAGTGCAGATTCCACTGGCGATGACTGAACACATGGGTCAGACGTCGCCACGCCTCCCCCAGAGCAACCGTTTGTCCCAACGCAGAAAAAACAGCCAATAAAGCCGCCTGCAACTCCGAAGAGTGCAACCCTGGTGTCAGCCCCTCCGATGCCGGAAATTGCCACATCCCTGCCAACAGCCCGGTGTCCGGACGCCTAACCGCCAGAACCTTTCCCTCGGCAATCAGGATTCCGGTATAAACCTGCACCTGCCGCGGCGGTTCCGCTGTCTTTTTCTTCGGTAATTCGCCTTGTACGCCGTCACGGGCGGCGGCGCAACTTTGCAGCCAGGGACAGTCCGGACAACGGGGGGATCGCGGAGTACAGACAAGCGCCCCCAGTTCCATCAACGCCTGGGTAAAGTCGCCGTAGCGTTCGGTCCTGTCCATCAATTCCTGCACCAGCTGCTCAACCCGCTTCCTTGTCCGGGATTGTTCGATCGGATCCTCAATCCGGTGCAAACGGCTGATCACCCTCAGCACATTGCCGTCCACCGCCGGATGCGGCTTGTTGTGAGCTATGCTGAGAATCGCGCCAGCGGTGTAGTCGCCCACGCCGGGCAGTTTTTTCACCGCTTCCGGTGTTTGCGGCACTGTCCCGCCATACCGGGAAAGCACTTCACGCACGCCTTGTTGCAGATTGCGAACCCTCGAATAATACCCCAATCCCTGCCAGTAAGACAGCACCTCTTCTTCCGGTGCCTCAGCCAAAGCACGCAGCGTGGGAAATCGCTGCAGAAACCTTTGGTAATATGGGATTACCGCTTCCACTCTCGTTTGTTGCAACATGATTTCAGAAACCCATATCCTATAGGGGTCGCGGTCCTGTCGCCACGGCAAATCACGCCGGTTGCGATCATACCAGTCGAGCAGCCTTTCCGTCAACGCCGCGTTCATCGGCCGTGTTGCGCCAATCGTTCGCTTAGGCGCAGCCGGGGACGTCGCTGCGGTTCGGCCGCAATTTCCTGCAACGGTTTTTTGCCGCGCCGGGCCGACTCCACCGCCACACTGAACAGCAAACCCATCGACCAGATGTTAACGATCAGGGCTGACCCGCCATAGCTGAAAAAGGGCATCGGCACACCGGTCACCGGCAACAAGCTCAGCACCATGGCGATATTTCCGACCGCCTGCCCTACAATCATGAACAGCATACCGATAGCGACGATCCTGCCCCTGCCGTCGGCAGCATCCAAAGCAATCCGGATCCCATAACAAAGCAGCGCGCCGACCAGCAACAGCACGATCAGCGAACCGATAAACCCGGTTTCCTGCGCCCAGACGGCAAAGGCAAAATCGGTGTGGGCTTCAGGCAGATAATAGAATTTGCTTGCGCCCATCCCCAGTCCCGTCCCTTTCATCCCGCCCGAACCGATTGCCAGAAGCGCCTGTAGCGGCTGATAGCCGCTGGTCTGGGAATAGCTGTCCGGATTGAACCAGGCCAAAATTCGCTCGGCCCGGTAAGCGGCATTAAAAATCAACCAGACAACGCCGATACTGCCGCCGACGATCAGCAGCGCCCATTCGCGCAGCGGTATACCGGCCACCAGATAAGGCACCAGACACATGCCAAGAATAATCATGCCTGTCCCCATGTCCGGCTGGATGGTGACAAGTCCGGCCAAAGCTGCCGCAATCAGCAGCGGATAAGATAGCAACGAAACCGACCGGCGATCGAGCCTCGGTCCGATATAGGCGGCGGCAGCCAGAACTGCGACCAGTTTGGCCAGTTCTGACGGTTGGAACGTCGTGATTCCGCCGATCGATAACCAGCGCCGGGCCCCGTTCGCCTCGATGCCGATAAAAAATACCGCGATTAGCAGGGCCAGTGTAATTAACGACCAGATCGTGATCCGTTTCAGGAACCAGGCATAGCCCTGCCTGATGATAAAAGCCATTCCGGCCAGTCCAATCAGGGCGGCGACAAAATGGCGCTTCAAGAAATATAAATTGTCGCCAAGCAATTGGGAGCCCATGACAAAACTGGAACTGAACACATTGATTGAACCGATCAGAAACAGCAATATGGTCACGAACCCCAGCCCTTCCAGCGGGCTGGCCCAGATCCGCATAGCCACACGCTGCCGGGCCGTCTTTACACGTTCAGGCACTTTCGCCGCCCTCCCCGGGACTCCGACCGAAACGGGCTTCACAATAATGAATCGGCAACCCGGCCGCAACGAACTTGGCCTCGTACTCGGTCATGATCTGCGGAAAATCTTGAGGCTGGGTATGCAAATCAAACGATACCGCAACCAGTTCCATGCCGGAACCTCGAAAGGACTCCAGCGAGTAGTCAAACAGCGGTCGATTGTCGGTCTTGAAACGCAATATACCGTCAACAGCCAACACGGTCCGATAAATCGAAAGAAAGCCGGCGTGCGTCAATCTTCGCTTATCATGACGGGCTTTCGGCCAGGGATCGCAAAACTGTATGTACAAACCGTCGATTTCGTGCGGCGCAAAGATTTGCGGCAAATATTGCACATCGCCCAGCACGAACCGCAGATTGTTCAAACCCATCTCACGTGTTTTACGAACGGCTTGCAGCAATACTCCCGGTTCCCTTTCCATGCCCACATAGCAGTGCGACGGATTCTGCTGCGCCACCTGTCGTAAATACTGTCCCTTGCCTGTTCCCAACTCCACCAGTAACGGCCCTTCCGCCGGAAAAAGCTTTTTCCACTGGCCACGACCTGCAAACGAATCGTGGTACACGGTTACCATATCCGAAAATTCCCGGAGCGCATCCACCATGCCGGGTCTTCTGCGCAAACGTCCCATGCGGGGGAAACACCTACTTTCGATTTCGCTCGAGTCCGTACTTTTCCAAATAGCGGTATAGAGTCACGCGGCTAACGCCGAGGTTGGCGGCCAAACGGCTGATATTGCCGCCACAGGCTTTCCACGCTTCCATGAAGACGTTGCGTTCACGCTTCCATGTCTTGCCCCAGCCACTCCCCCCCGGCAACACCAGGTCGGTCGGCAAGATCACCGAAGTCTGAGCCTTGAAAAATCCCTGTTCCAGAACTCCCTGCAATTGCTTAACGTTGCCGGGCCAATCGTATCCGGTCAACAGTTCCATGGCAGCCGGTGAAAGTCGCTTTGCTTCCAACGGGCTTTGTTCTGCCAATTCGCGCAGAATATCTGACGCTATCTGCGGAATGTCCGCTTGCCGATGCCGCAGCGAGGGTGTTCGCAACACCGATTGGGAGATCATCGCATACAGGCTGTCGGAAAATATCCCTTTGATAACCAGCCTCTTGGGATCGACATCGGCGGCGGCAATGACCCGGATGGTTTTTTCCGGTTTCAGCGCGGCAAACAGTTGTTCTCCCAATTCTGGCGACAATTTGTCGATCTCGTCTATAAACAGCGTGCCGCCGCGAGCCAGTTCGATTTTTCCCGGAGTTTCCTGGCCGCCGGGCTTCGCTTCGCCAAACAGTTCCTTGGGCAACAATTCGGGCAATACATCGCCACAGCGAATCGTGATCAGCGGTCCGGCTGCAACCGGACTGGCCTGGTGAATCCCGTGTGCCAGCCGTTGTTTGCCTGTTCCTGGTTCGCCAATGATCAGCAGATGGTTCAAGTTCTTGGCGCAGCGCGTAGCCTTGTCTTTCATCGCTGAAAATCGGGGGGATTCACCCACCAGGCTGGACAGACTATACCTTGCTTTGTACTGAGATGCATAAGCCAGTAGTGTCTTAAGTTCTTCTATTGGCGCCGAAACGACATTGGCGCTGTGAACCGCGCCATCGCGATACACCGGCCAGACAGACGCCAAATCCTCATATGTTTTGGAGCCGATGATCCATACCAGCTCGCGATTATGCGACGGAATTCCCAAAAATGCCTTGGGAACCTGGGTGTGTTTATAGTTGAGCACTGCGTCAGGTAACGCAGGCAATTGTCCGTCACGCAACTTTTCCTGTTTTCCTCTGAGCAAACGATCTGCTCCCGGTCGGTTGGCATACAAGATTTCGCCGCCTGGCGCAACCTGGTAGACAACCAGCGGCAGGCTGTCAAGGATCTCATGACATGCCGACAGCATGTTTTCCAGTTTCAGCACCTGCTCCAGCGAATACTTGATGGAGAGCAGCAGCGCAAGCAGGCTGTCCATCGGCAACCCCTGTTTTTCCGCGCCGTCAACCATTACCATCGACAGCATATAGCGGACTTCGCCTTCCCGCATGATCGGCGCCGCCGCCGCGTCCGAACCATGGCATTCCTCGAGCCAGATCTCAGGTCCATATAAAAAGAAAGGCGTTTTGTGCGACATAGCGATGCCGATGCTTGAAGCGCCGATATCCTTGTCCGAAAGACGCACTCCTTCGACTTCGCCGGGAGTTTTCTGATAATACGGCATCGCATAGCTCTTGAGCACATAACTGTCGCGGTCCAACAACAGCAGACTGATATTGTTCAGGCTAAAAAAGTCGCGCAGATTTTCGTACAGGCCATCCAGTTGCCGAATCAGCGGTCGAGCCGAAAGCAGCCGTTCGTCCCGGTCATGGCCGGCTAGCTGGATCAGCGGGCCAAATGTTTTTGACGGCACTCCGGCTGCACGACTTTTTTGCCATGCTTCCGCCACCCATGGATGGACATTCGGATCAAGTACTCCCTGGTCAAAAAATTTTCGATAGTACGCCTGCAGTTTTTCCCGGGTTCGACGCTCACGGATCATCCCGCATCCCTGCCCTTGTGATATTTTTTTATTTTATTATGGAAAACAACAATATATAGAAGGAATATCGGTTATCCTGTAGAACACTAATTAAAGCAAATCATCGACTGGGAGGCGTCTCATGGTAGTAAACGGAATTCAGGTAACCGCCGATCCCCGACTGAGTCGGGAAGAAATCAACCAATTCATTGCCGAAGAACAACAACTCTGGATCAGCCGCAACAAAACGCTGGGGCAAGTCGAACTCCGTATCGAACAGGACGAAGTCATCGTCAAAGCGACGGAAAAGTCGCCGATTCGGCGTGTACGCCGGATTACAGGTTACCTTAGCTCAATTACGAATTTCAACGACGCAAAGGTTGCCGAGTGCAGCGATAGAACCAAGCACAACCTGCAATAATCGACCCAAATCCATTAATCCATTAGAATAGCTATCGTATCACCCCGGAAATACTCCGGGGTTTTTTTCATTTAATCAGCAAATGATTGTTGACGAGCAGGTCGATTTCAATCCCCGACGGCACAGGATTGCCTGCCGCATCTTGCGCCACACGAACCACCGGCCTGGTAGGAAAACCTGCATTCTGGGCTACCACCACCGCGCAGCGGCCGTCGCTCAGCCTAACGGTGGCGCCAACCGGACATAACGGAATCCGGTTAGTGAACGATTTTACCAGTGCAGAATCAAACCAGTTGTCCGCTTCGGTCAGCAGCAACTCCACCGCTTCCTGGATATTCAGTTCCTGCGACAGAGGGTGCCCGCCGGCCAATTCCTCAAAACAGTCCGCCAGGCCGACGATTCGCGAATACTCATGGATGTCACCCTTGAGCAGACGTCGTGGATAGCCGGACCCATCAGAACGTTCATGGTGCGACAAGATGATTCCGCGCGACTGCGGTGATATCTCCCAGCTTTCTCGCACCGCATGATAACCGAGAACAGGATGTTGCTCGTAAAGCAACTTTTCATCAAGCGAGAAATTCCGCCGCCGTTTCAGCAAGCTTGCCGGCAGGCCAACAACGCCGATATCATGCAGCAAAGCTCCCAATCCAATGGTTCTAAGCTTGCAATCGTCATATTTGCGACTTTGCCCGATCAACAGCGACATAAACGCAACGTTTACGGAGTGACCCAAAAAATCGCCGCCTCGGCAGCGCAACTCGTACACATTGATCAACATGTCCTGGTTGGCGAGAACTTCGCGGATTAATTCCTGCGTCAATTTCACCATCGACAGGTATTCCGGTTGTCTGTCCAGTTGCAATGAAGCAAAAATCGCCTGTAACGACGCTTCAGCCTGGTCATTCAGTTCCTGCCGCAAAGCCGGTTTGACTTCGATGCCGGCCGACACGGCATCTTCGACATAAAGCCAGTTGATCCCACAGCTACGCAAGCGGACGGAGTACTGCGGCAGACTGCCCGTCCCTTTGCCAAGCAAAACCCGTGCATTTTCGCAGTCGATGACATCTCGCGCCAAAGTCATTTCATTGGTCAGTTCTTCAATAGAAACTATTCGCAAAGCGAGTCTCCTTTTTCAAGCGTGATGTGATTGTTGACATATCGAGCATTAATTCGCGCTTAATATGTATTTTAATTCGACACCGGACGGATTATCCCTGCGGCGGCGCTACCACAAAAAGATTATTGGGAAAACAATGCTCAGATATACCGCCGTCGACAAGACAAATGCGGCTACGGACAAATGCAGGTTCAGTCCGAACAGCTTCATCGCGATCACTGCATTTACGGCGGTCGGCTGCGCCGCCAGCAGGATCAGCGTGCGATAAGCGACAAAGTCGCCGATTATGGCATTTGCGACGACCAACGTTATTAGAGGCGTGATCAGGCATTTGATGACTGTGATGTCCACGGCGTCACGCCAATATTGCCGTACTTCATCAAAATCCATCGAGTAGCCGACCGGCAGTAAAAAGGTCCAGGCCGAAAAATGGATTAGCGAATCAAAAATCGGCAAAAAATCGGCCGGCCTTTCGAAGGACTGCCAGTTCAGCAGAATGCCAATGATCATTCCGAGTAACGGCATCTGGTTCCGGTTGAACAAGATCTGTCGCAAGTCTATCTTCCAGCCGAGCCCACAATCATGCTGCTTGCGGAAATATTGGGCCAGCGGATAGGCAAAGCCGAACATCAACAGGCTGTTGAACAGCAATGTCATCTGCGTATAGGCATAGCCGGTCTCGCCAAACAAGATGTAGGCTGATAACGAACCCAGAGTAACATGGTTTGACAAGAATCCCGATATCGCGTAACTGCCATAATCCAGGCTATTGTCGTATTTGCGCCGGCCCCAGACCCACGCCATGCCGCCGGGAAGGATATGCAACAGTACACCAAAGACCGGCAGCCAGATCAATTCAAACACAGGAGTCAGACCCCAGATGCTAAACGCAGTGAGAACCGGAAACAGCAGGATGATTCCAACGCTAATCATCCAATGGAACAGTTTTTCGCAGCGCCACGCAAACCGCTTTAATCCATAACCAACCAGCAAAGGCAGAATCAGGTCTACGAACAGCGTAGTGAACTTAGCGGCGATGTCCATCTGAAACCAACGATTCCTTTCTGTTTCAATACATAAATATATATCATGTCAGCCGATTCCAGTCCAGTCAAATCTGAATATCAAGTATTCCGAAGCCGTATCGTGTTCGAACAATATTGAAGCCTGCTTTCAGCCAATTACTGGCCTATATGCAGGCGTTACCAATACCATACAGTAATGGGGCGTATCGGCATCACGACGGATTATATCCCGGAACCCGGTTCCGGTGATTTTTTGCCATCCCGGGCTTCATGCCAAGCTTCACGGGCCAAATCAAGAATCCGTTTTTCATTTTTTGCCTGCGGATTGCTGACAACTCGGCCCAGATAGGACAAAGCTTCTTCAAAATTGCCCACCCGTCGCAACAATTCGCCAATCAGATAGGTCAACGTCACTTCGCTCAAATTGCCAATCGGCATCTTCTCTTTCATAAAAGCAGCCTTGTATGCATCAATCGCTTTTTGCAGCATTTCCTGCTCTTCAGCAACCATTTGCTTTTCCCGGTACAGCCAGGCGAGCCGCAGTGTCAGACTTGCCACATGACTGGCCGGCAATGTGACCATCGAGGCATAGTATATTGCTAGTTTGTGTGCAGTCACAGCCTGTTCCCAGGTTCGCGGTCCAGTCAGGTCAAGATTGACTTGCCGTCCGGCCAAGAATTGCTTGAGTTTTTCCCGCTGCGGCTCCAGCAGTGAGAAAAAACGGTCTTCATGGGCGGCGAAGCCGCAATGGGAGCAGACCCATATTGCATAATAATATGGGTTGAGGTCTGCATAATGCGTGCAAAAATCGGTGTCCGTCTTTATCGGAATCATTTGTCCGCGTGTTTTCGTCACAGTAAATGATTTGTCACATATTGGACAGTTTTTTTCCACCTGATATAACGGTGAAGCCATCAAGAATATCCTCCAGTCTTTTTTCAACAGCGGCCACTGGCCTGGACCTGGGCGGCGATGCGTGCTGCAAGTTCTGCCGTCAATTCCGAGCCGGTTAATCGCCAAATCCAGTTGCCGTTGATTGTCGAGGGCATGTTCATCCTCGCTTGCGATCCAAGACCCAGCCAGTCCTGCAGCGGGATGATCGCGGTACGAGCCTGGCTTTGCATCATCCGTTCCAACAACGGTCCAACCAACCGGGCGGCGGATATCGACGGGTTTCGTCCGGCATAGGCCGCAGCGCCGGCGAACAATTCCGGTTGGTTCTTTCTGATTTGTCGCAGCCACCCATAAAGAGTGTCATTGTCATGGGTTCCGCTGTAGTAAATGGAATTGGGCAATGGCGCTGGAAGATGAATCCTATCCGTCTCCGACCAAAACTCGAACTGCATAATCATCATGCCGGGCAAAAAGAACGCGTCTTTCATCTGAACGACCTCGGGCGTAATTACACCGAGGTCTTCAGCGATAATCGGCACCGGGCCCAAATTACGCCATATGGCGTTGAAGAATCTTTTGCCTGGCCCCTTTGTCCAACGACCTCGTGCTGCAGTTTTGGCTCGGGCAGGAATTTCCCAGTACGCTTCGAACCCGCGGAAATGGTCGATACGTATGGCATCTACCAACTGAAACAGCCATTTTATCCTGCTTACCCACCAGGCAAAGTCCTGCTTTTCATGACGTCGCCAATTATAATGAGGATTTCCCCATAACTGGCCCGTTTTGCTGAAGTAGTCCGGCGGCACTCCAGCGCGAGTCTTTGGGCGTCCGGTGGCATCCAGTTCAAACAGATGCGGCATTGCCCAGACATCGGCGCTGTCATGTGCAACAAAAATCGGCAAATCACCGATGACTCTTATTCGTTGTGCATTGGCACGCTGTCGCAGGTTTTTCCACTGACAGAAGAACTGATACTGGCAGAACCGATAGAATTCGATGTCCTCCGACAGTTCCCTTCGCTGGTTTTCCAAAGCTTTCGGCTCGCGCCGGGCAATCTCCGGCGGCCATTCGGTCCAGGCCACTCCGCCATGGCGGTCTTTCAGCGACATGAACAGGGCATAGTCTTCCAGCCAGAAAGCGGCTTGCTGACAGAAATCGTGGTATTCATCCGCCACCATTCGCTGAGCGAACCTTGTGAATGCCTGTCGCAACAGTTTCTGTTTCGAAGATACTAATTTTCCATATTCAACCTTGCCAGAACAAAGTCCTGCTTCTCCTTCTTCCTGTTCCGTCAACAACCCCTGTCTTTTCAATATCTCTGGCGAGATCAGCAGTGGATTGCCTGCAAAAGCCGATGCGCTTTGATATGGCGATCCTGTCGAATCAACCGGCGCAAGGGGCAATATTTGCCAGAATGATTGTTTCGCTGCAGCCAGCCAATCGACAAATTTGTGTGCGTTGGGGCCCAGGTCACCAATCCCAAATGGACCGGGCAGAGAAGTTGGATGCAATAGAATTCCCGCCTGCCGCTGTGAAAACATCGGATGAAGCTCAGCCTTCAACACTACTGCCGACAGCGGGAGCAGTTTCATGCGCAGACGTCCGTCCGCATCTGGAAAGACCAGTTCGCCTGCAGTCGGCAGAACCGTCTTCAATGGACCGCAGCAAACACTTGCCATGTCGATGCAGCATTCCACCGAATGCTGACTACGGTTGACCATCACCACCACAGCGGCATCGACAATCGTCTCGCCCAGCGCATCTCGCCCTTCGTCGCTACGCCGACCAAAGGCAAAGACTTCTTCACCGGCATAGAGCGGGATCCAGCGCCCGGTCCTTAACGCAGGTTCGTTTTGTCGCAGTTTGGCCAGCTCTTGATACCAAGCTATAAGCGTTCTGTCTTCATCACCCCAAGGATATGTCCTTCGGTTCTGCGGGTCGCCATGTCCTTCAACACCTGCTTCGTCGCCGTAATACACGCAGGGAACGCCCGGTGAGGCAAATTGGATCAAAGCTGCTAACTTCAGCCGGGCAACCGCCATTTTTCGCTTTTCGGCAGGCAATCTGTAGCGGGCTTGGTCCAGTTTACTCAGTTCAGTTTCTGAAGGCGCATCGCCAAGCATAGACAAGACCCTGGGAACGTCATGCGACCCGAGCACGTTCATCGTTGCATAAAAATATGGCGCAGGATAATTTTCACTCAGGCTGGCGAGTTGACGCAGCGCTGCCTCTGCCGTTATCTTACCGGTCAAGAAGTCGAGCACTGCGGACCGAAACGGATAGTTGATCACCGAGTCCAGTTCCTGCCCCCAAAGGTACTGTCGCAGTTTTCCATAACTTTCTTTACGCGACGCATCCTCCCATACTTCACCGATCAGCACGGCTTCCGGATTCGCTCGTTTTAGTTCACGATACATCTCCTGCACGAACTCACCTGGCAATTCGTCGACCACATCCAGCCGCCAGCCGGCGGCTCCTGCTCTCAGCCAGTGTTTGATCACGCTGTCTTTGTCGCTGATGATGAAGCGACGATAGGACGGCTCCATTTCATTCACGTTCGGCAGTGTGGTAACGCCCCACCAACAATCGTACTTATGCGGATACTCGCTGAAATTGTACCAGGAATAATACGGTGAGCGTTTGGATTGAATCGCCGATTGGAAATACAGGCTTTCAGCACCGGTATGACTGAAGACACCGTCTAGAATGATTCGGATCCCGTACTCTTCGGCAGCTTTTTGCAAACGGTCAAAGGCTGCGTTTCCGCCGAACTGGTCATCAACTTGCTTGTAATCGCCGGTATCGTACTTGTGATTGGATACTGACTGGAAAATCGGGTTCAGGTAAAGAATACTGACACCTAGGCTTTTTAGGTATGATAACTTGTCAACGATTCCATCAAGGGTTCCGCCAAAGAAATCATAGGCAGCAATGTTGCCGGTTTCCGTGTCTTTACTGTAAAAAGGCCAGTCACTCCAGCACGGATGATACAATCCCTGTGGCGGAAGGCTCGGTAACGCTTGCGGCGAATCGCCGCGATAGAACCGGTCAGGGAAGATCTGATACATGATGCCTTGGGTATACCAAGCAGGCACGCGGGTTTCTGCCGCATATACCGTGATCTGCCAATCTGTGGGAACCGCCTCATAGATGACCCCTAATCCGCCTAGACCGTCGGCGGGAGCGCCGAGACGAACCGTATGCTCATCGTAATTGACAATGAAGTGATACCAGAGCAGCCCCGGGCGTTGCGGCACTTCAAACCTGAATTCATAGGCGATACTGTCTGCCGGTTCAGCTTGTGGATTGACCGCTGTTGGCCCAATGAGCATTTCACCGACACTTGTCGACCAGATACGCAGCTGAACTTTCAGTGGAATAGATCGACGCATCGCATGAACTGACAAAGTAACCGCCGATCCGCAGGGAACGGCCCCAAACGGACGGCGGCAAGACAACTCACGCGAATCATGAAATAAGTGCCGATTCATGCGGCTCCTCCCTCTCCCCAAAGTCCTTACCGGATCTTCTCAATTTCAGGATTGCCGCCCAATCGCCATAGGGCGATATTATTGACTCCTTTTGCCTCCGCTAGTTTTTTCCAATGATGGATCGTTTTCACGTCGGCATACCAAACATGATACGTCACATTGTCATTCTCGTATTGGAAATACAAGCTTTGGCTTGCTTCATCCCGCTTGGGAACGGCATCATATGCCTTTGCATGCGTGATTGCTTCTTGTTCTGTGATATACTGTTTTTTTCCATCTGAACCCCAGATGCAACCGCCCAACGAAAAGGCCGCGGTTTTTTCGCCTGGCAATTCTGCCATTTGCACTAACAATTTATTGATGAACTCGGTGTTCGCTTTCGGACCCGGTCCGCTATGGGTACCGAACAAATTATAAAACATCACAACATATTCCGGTCCTTTGGCAAATTGTTTTGATGCAAATGGCGCGCCCGGTTCCAGGACGATGCGGATTTTCAGCTGGTTTTCGCGGGCTTTTAGTGCAATTCTATTGGCGAACTTCACAAACTGTCTGCTGAGAAACTCGTCTTTCCAAATACGTTCATAATCGATTTCTATCCCATCGTATTCGCCTTTTTTGGCTAGATTGATGATATCTCCAATGTGTTTCTCAATCAGTTCGTCGGTTGCCAGGACCCGCTTCAACAAGTCCACGTCTTTAAGAATGATGGACCCGCTAATGTTTTTCTTGTCATTCACTACGCTGAGATAGCTTTCTGCATGGTGTCTTTTGCGCAGATTCTCATTTTTCAGCTCCTGAAGTTGTGGAGGAACAAACAGTCGGTCCAACTCATCAAAATATGCTGCAAAATAGACAAGTTTACCGATGCGTTTCCCTATGCGCGCCAAATCCTTTTCACCGGAATTCAGGTCCCAATATACGATCCAGGCCGAGCGGGACATATCCACAGTTTCATTGTTGCGTTGTGCCAGCCCTTCATGGTTGGCAGAGCACCCGGCAAGCACCCCTGCCAGAATCATCAACAGCATTGTTTTCTTAAACCGGATTATGACCGGGTTTACGATGTGCACACTGTTACCCCCTGTAATTAGAAATTGACGATGAACCAGTTCATTATAGTCTCCCAGGCTGTTTTGATTCTATGCTTTACGCCTTCCCAGCCTTGTAGCTTTCCATCAAAGATGATCTTTTCAGACGAAGATCCTGTATTTTCTGTAATCATCAGTTTTTCAAAAACACCATCATATACGTCATCGGCCAAATTTCGTTGGCTCCAGCCTTTAGCCCCCCAACCGGATTCAAGGTACACAGTTCCAGCGGAGAGGTGGCTTGTTTTCAAGCTTTTAACGGCTTCTTTACCGTCAACAGATACCGAAATCTGTTCCCCTTTAAGAGATATGTCTAACTTTCGATCTCCTAAAGCATGGGCACTGATTGCAGGAACATACTCTTTGGCTCCTTCAGCAACAGACGGGACTTTTTCCAACTCCTTATCTTTCATGCGCGTTGCAAAAATCTTGGCTTTTTCAGCTGAAGTCGCATATCGTGAAAACGTTTCCAATGCCTTGAGTTCTGCTGCCTTCTTGTCTTCTGGAACCGATATTTGCGGTTTTCCATCGTGCCGGTCCAAATTCAGCTCAAACAGCAGCTTCC
>CAZOJA010000015.1:0-20245 GCA_964579955.1 uncultured Veillonellaceae bacterium
GAATGCAGGGGAATCAGTAACTTTGGCGAAAATAAACTGAAAGGACTGACGAGGCACAGACAAACCAAGCGTAAAGGAAAGGCGGAAGAATAATGGAACTGAACTGGCGGCTGGATTTGTTCCGCCCGGCTGATGCCGCCGGCGTCGTTGCTTTGTATCGACAGGTGTACGGTGATAATTACCCGGTGAAAGCGGTCTACGAACCGCAGGAAATCATCCGCCAGGAGGAACGGGGCGATTGCTGGCGGGCGGTGGCCAGGACCGAGGGCGGCGAAGTGGTCGGCCATGTGGCCTTTTATCGGTCATCGCCGCCCAATCGCCAGCTGTACGAACACGGACAACTGCTGGTTCGCCATGACTACCGGCAGACGGACATCGCGTTCTCGCTGATGAACTATGCGCTGGCGGAAATTCCGCAGCGGCATGGACTGGAACAGATCTGGGGCGAAGCAGTCTGCAACCATGTGTTTACCCAAATGATGACCCGGGAAACCGGTTATCTCGAAACCGGGCTGGAAGTCGACCTGATGCCGGCGGAATCCTACTTGCAGGCGTTTGGACCGGGAGCGGTTTCAAAAAACAGGGTATCCACGTTGCTGGTGTTTCGTTCGTTCAGAGCGAAACCGCAAACGATTTATCTGCCGCCAGTCTATGCGGAATCACTTCGATACATCTATGAGGCGACCGATTCAGGCCACCGCTTTGAGCCGGCGTTGGCGCCGCTGCCGGCAAGCGGCGAAACCTTGGCGGAGATCGCGCTATTTGCCGGCGCGAGGGTCAGTCGGATTACCGTGCAGCAAATCGGCGCCGACTTTGAAGCCCGACTGGCGTCTCTGGAAAGCGAGGCTTCGGCGGCCGGAGTCGTTGTACAACAGGTGTTTTTGCGCCTCGGTGAGCCGGCTGTCGGCGCTGCGGTTAATTTGCTGCGCCAGCGTGGATATTTCTTCGGTGGCGCGCTGCCGCGCTGGTTTGACGATGATGGGCTGCTGATGCAAAAGACACTGGATGAGCCGGATTTTGACAGTATCTGTCTGTTGACGCGGCGAGCCAGAAGGATTATGGAGATGGTCCGGTTAGACCGGCAAGCGGTTAGCGACCGGACGATAGGCGATTTTTTAAGGCGGCGGGCGAACGAGTTTGCTGACAAGCCGGCGCTGTTGTATCCGCTTCGGAACCTGACAGTGTCTTTCGCCGAACTGTACAGACAGGCCGGTCAAGTGGCGGCGGCAATCATGTCGTTGGGGGTTGGCCGCGGCGAACATGCGGCGATCTGGGCGCCGAACGTGCCGGAATATCTGCCTGTGGAGTTTGGCGCCGCCAATGTCGGCGTTCCGCTGGTGATGCTCAATACCAACTATAAGGCCTATGAACTGGAATATGCCCTGCGCCAGTCGGATGCGGCGCTGCTGTTTCTGACCGAGGGAGCGGTCCGTCCGGGCGAATACATCGAGACACTGGCGCAAATCCGCGATCGGTTGCCCCGCCTGCGGCAGGTCGTTTTGCTTGCCGAGACTGCGCCGCCTGGAATGCTGAGCTGGCCGGAATTTCTGGCCGGAGCGGCGCAGGTGACGGCAGAGGATTTGTCGGTGCGGCAAGCTCAGGTCGGGCCCGAAGATATCTTCACCCTCCAATATACCTCCGGCACCACCGGCGCACCGAAAGGGGCGATGGTCAGCCATCGGGCCTATCTGCGCAATCCATTGGCAATGGCTGAACGACAGGGACTGCGGTCCGATGACATCACCTGCGTGCCATTGCCGTTTTTCCACGCCTATGGTTGCCTGGTCATTTTTTCGGCGCTGGTTTTCGGCGGGGCGGTGGCGGTGGTGGAGCGGTTTGTTGCACCAAACTTCCTGCAGGTGCTGGAACAGTCGCGGGCCACGCAGGTTACCGGCACGCCGACGATGTTCGTGGCGGCGATGGAAGAGATGCGCAGCCGACGCTATGATTTGTCGGCGCTGCGCGGCGGCAACGGGGCCGGGGCGGTCTGTGCGCCCGAGTTGGTCCGGTATGTGATTGAAACGATGGGGGCGCGCGATTTTTGCATCCTTTACGGATCAACCGAAGTGCTCGGCGCAACCTTCACCGCGCCGGGCGACCCGCAGGAACAGCGCCTGGGCAGTGTCGGCCGGGCGCTTCCCGGCTATGAAGTCAAAGTGATCGATCCGAAAACCGGCGAAACCCTAACAGCCGGAATGCATGGAGAACTCTGCATCCGCGGCGAATCGATCATGACCGGTTACTATAACATGCCGGATCAAACCCGCGCTGCTCTCGACGTCGAAGGCTGGGTGCACAGCGGCGACCTGGCCGGCATGGATGAACAGGGCTATGTCACAATCAGCGGGCGAATCAAAGACCTGATCATTCGCGGCGGGGCCAATCTGTATCCGGCGGAGATCGAAGCGTTCCTGCAGACCCATCCGAAAGTCGCCGACGCCCAGGTCGTCGGGGTCCCCTGTGAATACTACGGTGAAGAACCGGTGGGATTTATCCGGCTAAAAAGAGGAGAAACGCTCGACAGTCTGGAACTGAAAAAATATTGCCGCGAGCGGATTGCAATCCATAAAGTGCCGGTGAGTTTCTTCTTTGTGGAGGAGTACCCACTGACAGCCAGCGGTAAGGTGCAAAAATTCAAACTGAGGGAACTGGCAGCGCAAAAAATGAAGGAGGCGTAAACATGGACCGCACGCAAATCGAAAACAAACTGAGAGAGATTGTCTGCAAACGGGTCAACGGCGTCAAACCGGAGATGGTCGGATCAACTGTAGAACTGGCGACGCTGGGCATTGATTCACTGGCATTCAGCTGGATCCTGGCCGATATGGAAGATGCCTTCAATTTTGAAATGCGCGGCGCTGATGTGATGAAACTGAAAACACTGGCGGTGGCAGTCGATTTTGTCGAGCAGCATGTCAAAAAATGAACCGGCACAGACCGGGAGTGTCCGCGAAATCGGCTGCACTGCTCCCCGGCTGGATGCGATCGATAAAGTGAAGGGGTCTGCGGTGTTTGCCGCGGACCTTTATCCGGCAGAGCTGTTGTGGGCGGGCGTTAAACGGCCGTCGTTTCCGCATGCGCGCGTCCTGTCGATCGATACGGCGGCGGCGCTGGCAATCCCCGGCGTGGTCGCCGTGCTGACGCACAAAGATATCCAGGGCAGCAATCGGTTGGGAATCTTTGAAAAAGACCAGCCAATCCTGGCGGATGAGCGGGTCCGCCATTACGGCGACGCGGTTGCGCTGGCGGTGGCGGAGGACGAGGAAATCCTGGCGGCTGCATTGGCGGCGGTTCGGGTCGAATACGAAGAGTTGCCCACTGTGTTCGATCCTCAGCTTGCCCGGCAGGGAGAGTCGCCTGTGCTGCATCCGCAGCGACCGGACGGCAATCTGCTGATCGGCGGCGAGATCCGGCAGGGAGATGCAGCGGCTGTGCTGGACCAGGCTGCTTACAGAGTCACCTTGACGGTGGCGACCGGTTGGCAGGAACATGCCTTTCTGGAGACGCAGGCCGGTGTGGCGCAGCTGCAGGAAGACGGCACGCTGAAAATGACGGTTTCCACCCAGACGCCGTTTCGCGACCGGATGGAGTTGGCCGAAGCGATCGGGTTGCCACCGGCCAGAATCCAGGTGGTCGCTCCCTGTCTGGGCGGTGGATTCGGCGGCAAGGACGGTATCACCGTGCAGGGGTTCTTGGCGCTGGCGGCGCTGCATAGTGGCGGTCGGCCGGTAAAACTCTGGTATTCGCGCGAGGAGAGCATTCTGGCCGGGACCAAAAGGCATCCGTTGCAGGCCGAATACACTCTCGGTTGCGACAGGCACGGCCAGCTGCAGGCGTTATCGGCCCGGCTGCTTTTTGATACCGGCGCCTATGCTTCCCTCGGAGCGGAAGTGTTCGCACTGGCGATGGAAAATGCCGGTGGGCCGTATCGAATCCCTCATGTGTCGATCGATGGCGCGGTGGTTTACACGAACAATCCGGTCGCCGGCGCTTTTCGCGGTTTTGGCGTGCCCCAGGTCGCGGCGGCGATGGAGCAGACGCTTGATGAGCTGGCCCGGACTGGCGGTTTCGATCCACTGGAACTGCGGCAAAAGAACGCCCTTGGCCGCGGCGACATTTCGCCTACGGGCGTGAGGCTGGCAGGAACGGTAGGGATCGGCGAATGCCTCGATACGCTGGCGCGTCATCCGCTCTGGCAACAGCGGCAAAACTGGCTGGCAGCGGCTCCGCGTTTCAAACGGCGCGGCATCGGCATCGCGGCCGTTGCGCAAAGCATCGGTTACGGTCCGGCCATCGCCGACTGCGGCAATGCAAAACTGGAACTTCTTGCTGATGGACGGCTACGGGTCTATGTCGGTGTGGCGGATATGGGGCAGGGAAATGCCAGCACCTATGCGCAGCTTGTCGGGCATGTCCTCGGACAGCCTCTGGAATCGATGGAGCTGGTGTTTCCCGATACGGCCCGGACGCTGCCTTCGGGTTCGGCCTCGGCCAGCCGGACCACCTTTACTTACGGCAATGCGATGATCCAGGCGGCGGAGTTGCTGGGAGAGCGGATCAAAGCCCGGGCGGCGTTGCTGTTTTCCTATCAGCTTCTGCACAGCGTAAAGCTGGAGGATATAGAATTGTTACCAGGTCAGATCCGGCATATCCCATCCGGTCGAGGCATTCCGCTGACGCTGGCGGCATCGCTGCTGGATGCGGCGGAGCGGGTGGCCACTGCCACCTATACCGCGCCGGTCAACGACCAACCGCTTGTCAGCGGCGAACATCTGCGCAAGCATGGTTTTCCCCATCGCATCGCCTCTTATGGAGTACAACTGGCAGCGCTGGAAGTCGATACGCTGACAGGCGAGACCGACGTCTGCGGACTGCTCAGCTGCATTGACGCCGGGCGGGTGCTCAATCCGCAGCTGTACGAACAGCAGGTGCAGGGCGGGGCGGCGCAAGGGCTGGGCTATGCCTTGTTTGAAGAGTTTGTCGTTGAACAGGGCCGTATCCGCAGCGATGACTTCCGTACGTATATATTGCCGACCTCGCTGGATGTCCCTGACATGCTGACCATTGCGGTCAGTACGCACGAACCGGCAGGCCCGTTCGGCATGAAAGGCGTGGGAGAAATCGGCATCGATGCCGTATTGCCGGCGGTCGCCAATGCTCTGACGGCAGCGACGGGTCGACGGATCGCCGGCGGTGCGCTGACGGCGGAGAAAGTGTTGGCAGCGCTGCGGCAAACCGGACAGGAGGCCAGGCCATGATGATTTCGTTTACACTGAACGGACGGGCGGTGTCGCTGGATGCGGCGGCGGACCGCCGGGTCGTTGATCTGCTGCGACAGGACCTGGGGATGGTTGGCGCCAAGGAATGCTGCGGCTCTGGCGAGTGCGGCGCCTGCACCATCCTGGTTGACGGACAGAGCCGGCTTTCCTGCCTGATGCTGGCGGCGCAGCTGCAAGACTGTTCAGTGCTTACCATCGAGGGGGCGGCGGAACAGGAGGCTGCCGCAGTCGTGCAGCAGGCATTTGTCGAGCATGGCGCTGTGCAATGCGGGTTTTGCACACCCGGCATGATTTTGGCGACGCTGGATCTGCTGCGTCGGATTCCCCAGCCGAGCCGCGACCAGGTTCGCCGTGAACTGAGCGGCAACCTGTGCCGCTGTACCGGTTACCAGAAAATCGTCGATGCGGTGATGGCGGCCGCTGCCACTCTGAAAGGGGGGCGGCGCTGATGCAGGTGTTATTTCCGCAGACTTGCAGCGAGTTGCAGGCGATGTTGGCGGCGATGCCCCAGGGGCGGATGATGGCCGGCGGCAGCGACCTGTTGGTCAAGTTGCGCCAGACCGGTGAAGCGCCACCGGCGGTCTTTTGTCTTGACCGTCTGACGGAACTGCATCAGTTGGGCTGGCAGGGCGAAGACTATGTCATCGGAGCGGCGGTCAGCCTGCAACAACTGTTGGAAACGGCCGATTTCGCCAAGAATTTTGCCTGCCTGCACCAGGCAATTGGCGAGCTGGCGTCGCCGCCGATCCGGCATGCGGCGACGCTGGGCGGCAACCTCTGCTCCGCTTCACCGGCGGCAGACAGCGTACCGGCGCTAATCGTGCTGGAGGCTGGCGTCGATATCGAGGGGCCAGGCGGCCACCGTAGCCTGCCGGTGGATGGTTTTATCCTCGGACCGGGCATGAACGGCCTGCGATCCGGTGAGTTTGTCCGTGCTGTCCGGTTGCCGCGCCCGCCGCAGGACCTGGTTTCGAGCTACCACAAAGTCGGCAGGCGCAAAGCGATGGCGATCGCCGTGGCCAGTCTGGCGGCGGCGTACCGACTGACGGCTGACGGGGAAGTGGCGATGATCCGGCTGGCCTGGGGCAGCGTCGGTCCGACGGTGATCCGCGGCGGCGAAGTGGAAGGATTTATCTGTGGCAGGCCGCTGACGGAAGACGTGTTGCGGCAGGCCGGAGCATTGGCGCGGCAGGCGGTCAAGCCGATCGACGACATCCGGGCCAGTGCCGACTACCGCCGCAGTCTGGCCGGCAACCTGCTATTGCGGTTGCTGCCCGGCGCTATCGCAGGGGAGGGATGAACGATGCCGAATCATCAACGGGTTGAATTGCAGATGCCGTTTCAGCCGGAGTATCTGCCGCTGGCGACAGGTTGCGTCGAACAGGCGGTCCAGGCCTACGGGATGGGGCGGGGCGAAGCGATGCATCTGGCGCTGGCCGTGGAAGAGGTCTATTCGTTTCTGGCAAGCCGGACTGCGTCCGGGCAGCGACTGAGACTCAGTTGCCGCTTCGCCGGCTATTACGCGGAGGTGGTTTGCCGGTTCCAGCGGGGCGGACTGCCGATGGAGGCCTTCAATATCACCGCGACGGTTTCTTCCGACGACGAAAAATCGCTGGAAGAGATGGGCCTGCTTTTGGCGGCGAGGACGGTCGACCAGTTGCGGATTTCCGCTGAAGAAGCGGAGATGGGCATTCACTTTATCAAAGAGAAGATTTATCCGCCGGCGCAGGAGCGCCTGACGGACTTTGCGGCGACGGAACCGTTTCGTTTGGCCGAACCGGAACCCGAGCTGCTGAAACAGTTTGCCGTGCGGGTCTGCTCCCGCTATGGCGCCAAAACCCCGCCGCCCTTCCAGTATCCGGGCAAACTCGCTGATATGGTCCGGTTTGGCGAATACGGCGCGGTCCTGTTGGTTGACGGCAAGGGAAATCTTGGCGGCGGGATGCTTTGGCATTGCCGCAATAAAATGGCGGAGGCTTATGGGCCGTTCGTTTTCTGCGACCAACCGCGGCTGGCCACGCAGAGTTTGGAGGCCTGCCTGGCGAAGCTGGCCAGACAGGGGCTGCTTTGTCTGGTGGTGCAACAGCCGCCGGCCGAGTTGCCGGAAGGTTTTTTCGAGCCGCTCGATGCCTCCGGTTCGGTTCTGTATCGACAACTGGAAGAGGACAATGGCACCTTGGCTTACGTTCATCCGAGCGTCGCCGAGTTTTACCAGGCTGAAACCCGTCGGCTGTTCTTGCCTCGCCAGCTGCATCCGGCCCTGCATCAAGGGGAGGTCCGGTCGCCCCGTTCGGCGTTTTCCGCCCGGATGAACCGACCAGCCGGCCAGGTCGTATTGACGGCGCTCTGGGTGGGCGAGGACGCAACCGCCGTGTTGCAACAGCATGTGGCGGCGCTGCGGCAGACAGGGTTCGGTGAGATCGTCTTTCAACTGGATGCCGGCGAAGCAAGCCAGGCCGAACTGGGGCCGGCGTTATGGGCCAGCGGCTTTGTCCCACGCTATATTCTGCCATGGGGCGGCAGAGGCGACGTGCTGGTCTGGACGCAGCGGGAGGAGGCATAAGCAGTGGCCGGTTCTTTTCCGCCGCTGGAAACGCTGGTGCCCCGCCATATCCAACATATCGAACCCTACATCCCCAGCAAGCCTGACGACGTGTTGCGGCAGATGTTCGGCTGCGAGCGGATTTATCGCCTGAACAACAACGAAAACGCCCTTGGACCTTCACCGCGTGCAGTGGCGGCCTTGGCGGCGATCGACCTGTTTCAGGCTTCGGTCTATCCAAGCGGCGATGCATATCACCTGCGGACGAAACTGGCCGAACGGTTCGGCCTTACGCCGGATTCGTTCATTGTCGGCAATGGGGCCAACGAAGTGATTGCGTTCGTAATCAAGGCGTTTTGCCAGGAGGGCGACAACATCATCACTGCCGACAAGACGTTTGCCGTATATGAATGGGTGGCCGAGTTTTCCGGCTATGAGGCGCGGCTGGTGCCGCTCGGCGAAGATTACGGCTTTGACGCCGAAGCGATGCTGGCGGCGATTGACGCGCGGACCAAAGTGCTTTTCCTTTGCAGCCCCAACAATCCGACCGGCAGTTACTGGAGCGAAGCAAAACTGCGCCGTTTTCTCGACCGGATCGATGGCCGGCAGATCGTGGTGCTGGACGAGGCCTACTGCGAGTTTGTCGAAGCGGACGATTTCCCCGACGGGATGAAGCTGCTCGGCGAATACCCCAATCTGTTGGTATTCCGCACGTTTTCCAAGATGTTCGCTTTGGCGGGCTTGCGGATCGGCTTCATGGCGGGAGCAGAGAGGCTGATCGACGTGGTTCGCCGTACCTGCGTCGTGTATTCGGTGAACAGCTTCGCCCAGCAAGCGGCGATCGGTTCGCTGGAGGATGCAGCGGAACACATCGGCAGAACCCGGGCGATGGTGCGGCAGGCCCGTGAGTTTCTCGGCCCTGAACTGGACAAACTGGGCTTGTTTCATCTGGCCGGAGAAGCCAACTATATGATGATTCGCCTGCCGATGAGCGATACGCTGGCCTATCGCAAACTGATGGCACAGGGGCTGATGGTGCGTTCGATGACAGGGTTTCGTTTTCCCAATCATATCCGGGTAACCCTCGGTGAACTGCCTGTGATGGAGAAATTGGCGGACGGATTGAAAAAGATACTGACGGGATGAGCAGAGCAGGGTTGGCTTTTGATGCCAAAATCGCGTGCGACGATGTCTTGGCAGGAGAATATATTGAATAAATAATGGAGTGTGAACAGAATGAATGTAAAAACGCAGGAAGAAAAGGGCTATTGGATCGTCAAACTGGAAGGTCGCCTGGACATCAGCAATTCCAGCCAGTTCGAGCAGGACTGCATGAAATGGATCGAACAGGGACAGCGCCGGTTCATCCTCGACCTCGGCGCGCTCGAATATATCAGCAGCGCAGGTTTGCGCAGCATCCTGGCCGCCACCAAGAAACTGAAGGCGCAGAACGGCAGCCTGGCTCTATGCGCGCTCAGCGGATTGGTCGAAGAAGTGGTGACGGTGTCGGGATTTGACAACATCCTGCAGGTGTTTCCGGACCTGGACCAGGCGATGAAGGAGGCATGAACGGCATGGAGACAGTGGAACGGACCTTTGTCGCCAATCTCGACACCATCCCGGCGATGATTGAATTTGTCTCGTCCACCGCCGAAACCTTCGGCGTTCATCCCAAGCGGGTGATGCATCTGGAACTGGCGGTGGAAGAAGCGACTGCCAATATCTGCAGTTATGCCTATGAAATCCCGCCCGGCGAAGTCACGATCAAAATCAGCCGCGAACCCGAGCTGTTCCGGATCGAACTGATCGACTCCGGCGTGCCGTTTGACCCGATGGCGATGGAAACGCCGGACCTGAAGGCAGAACTGGAAAGTCGCCAGGTTGGGGGACTTGGTGTATTTTTGATCCGCCGGATGCTGGACGATGTGCATTACAGCCGCAGCGCAGGCCAAAACATCCTGTCGCTGGCTGTCCGTTATGGCGAAAAATAGAACTGGCCTAGCGAAACTGGCGCTGGCGATCCTATGCATCGGCCTGGTTGCCATTTGGCCGGGCCGGCCGTTGTTTGCCGCTGCGCCGCAGCCGGTGCGTTTGATGCTGCAATGGAGCCATCAGGCCCAGTTTGCCGGTTACTATGTGGCCAAGGAGAAAGGGTTTTATCAAGAGCAGGGGCTGGATGTCAGCATCATCCCCGGCGGTCCGGGGCTGGACCCGGCCGACTTCCTGATTCGCGGCGAAGTCGATTTCGCCTCCCTCTGGCTCAGCACGGCGCTGACCCGCAGCGAACAGTCGGGGCGGCTGGCCCAGGTGGCGCAGATCGTCAATGCTTCGAATCTGGTGCTGATCACCCGACATGCCGACCAGATCAACCGCCCGTCAGAACTGTCCGGACGCAAGATCAGCATCTGGGGCGGCGATTTTCGTGCGCCCTATCTGGCCTGGTTGCAATCGGTCGGCGCCACGCCGCAGATCTATCCCCAGTACTACTCGGTCAACCTGTTTTTGCTGAAGGGCGTGGAAGCCTGCTCGGCGATGTATTACAACGAAGTGCACATGGTGTACCAAACCGGGATTGACATGGAGGAACTGAAACTGTTCTTTTTGCAGGAAGACGGCTTTGGCTTCCCTGAGGACGGAATCTACACGACACAGGAACGATTCCGCAACAACCCCGAACTGGCGCGCAAGTTCCGCGACGCGACCCTGCGAGGCTGGCGTTACGCAGCCGAACACCAGCCCGAGACACTCGATATCGTAATGCAATATGTGACGCGGGACAAAGTGCTGACGAACCGGCCGCATATGAAATGGATGCTGGAAAAGATCTTGCGCAGCGTGATTCCGGACGCCCAGGACCGCTGGACGTTCGGCAGCCTGTCGCGGCAGGATTACGAACGCACAGTGAAGGTGATGACCCAGCAGGGGATGATTCGCAGCGCACCCGGCTATGAAGAGTTTACGGCAGGGGGGCTGGGGTATGTTCCGTAAGTGGAGTATCGCCTGGCGACTGTCGGTTTCGGTGCTGCTGGCGTCGGTGCTGATTTTGTCGGCAGTGATCGGTTACGGGTATATCATCGCCCGTCAGATCCTGGAACAGGAGCTGGAGGCAAAGGCCAGGCAGATGGCCCGGGCCACGACGGGGCGGATCGAATTGGTCGAGATTGCGGCGCGCAAAATTGTTGAAGGCATGGATGGCCAGCTGGAAAATTATCCGCCGACTGACAAGGAAGTCCTGTTTACCTTGCTGGAACGGCTGGTACGGGATAACGGTGAGATTTATGGCGCTACGGTCGCCTTGGAGCCGGGTGCGTTCGGCTACAGCAAAAACTACACCGCCCCCTATGTCTACCGTTCCTGGAACCAAATGGTGCGCGATGATCGCAGCAAACATGCCACGCCATATTTTGTCCAGGATTGGTACGCGATTCCCCAGTTGATGCAGCGACCGGTCTGGATTGAACCGTATCGGGCCGAAGGCCGCGGCAATGTGCTGATGGTGACCTATGCGTCACCGATGATCGATGCGCAGGGCAAATTTCTCGGCGTGGTCAGTTGCGACATTTCGCTGGAATGGCTGACCGACCTGCTGCACTCGCTGCCGCTCGGCAAAGACGGCTTTGCCTTTTTAGTTTCCCGTAACGGGACGTTGATCAGCCATCCCAACCGGGCGCTGATTCTTAACGAAAGCATGTTCAGTCTGCAGGATGAAAACGGCAAAGCGATTCTGCGCTCGATTGGCCGGGACATGGTGCAGGGCAAGAGCGGATTCATCCCCTACAACACGATGTTTTCCGGCCAGCATGGCTGGCTGTTGTATCAACCGATTGCCGCCAACGGCTGGTCGATCGGCATCTTTTTTCCGCAAGCCGAGCTGATGGGAAAAGTCGCCGAACTCAGCCGTATCGAGGCGACAGTCGCCATCATCGGATTTTTGCTATTGATTCCGGTGATTTTGCTGATTGCTCGTTCGATTACCGGTCCGCTGCGCAAACTGGCCGAATCGACGCGGATTTTGGCCGCTGGTAGCCTGGACGCGCCATTGCCTCAGATTGCCGGCGATGACGAAGTGGCCCGGTTGGCAAAATCGTTTGTCGTGATGCGGGATGAACTGAAGACGCACATCACGATGCTGGAAGTGGCGGCGACCACCAAAGAGCGGATCGAGAGCGAACTACGGATTGCCCAGCGCATCCAGATGGAACTGGTGCCGAAGACATTCCCGCCGTTTCCCGACCGCGACGATTTTGAACTGTATGCGATGATGACGCCGGCCCGTGAAGTGGGTGGCGATTTCTACGATTTCATGATGCCGGACCCCGATCATCTGTGGATCGTTATCGGCGACGTTTCGGGTAAAGGAATTGCCGCGGCGCTGTTTATGGCGGTGACGCGCACGTTCCTGCGGGCCTTTTTCCACGAGGAAAAATCGCCTGGCAAAGTTTTATGCCGGGTCAATAACGAACTGTCGCGCAACAACGAGGCCAGCATGTTTGTGACGTTGTTCTGCGGTGTGCTGCACTTGCCCTCCGGCAATTTCCGCTGGGCCAACGCCGGCCATAACCTGCCGCTGTTGCTAACGGCGGACGGCGCGGCGACGTTTTTGCCGAAAACCAGAGGTGTTGTGGCCGGCGCAATGGAAGACATCCAGTTCAGCGAAGCGGAGATGACGTTGGCGGCGGGCGATAGCTTGTATCTTTACACAGATGGCGTCAATGAAGCGATGAACGCAGCAGAGCAGCTGTTTGGCAATGAACGGATGCAGGAAGCGCTGGTCCGATATGGACAGGCGGGCTGCGTAGCCATGGTGGATGGGATTGCCAGCGAACTGACCAAGTTTGTCGACGGAGCCGAGCAGTCGGATGACATCACGATGCTGGCGCTGCGTTACTGCGGACCGAGTGGAGGTTGAATAACGAGATGGAAAAAGTCAACGCCGGCATTGCCGGTATCGGCGTGTGTCTGCCGGAGCGGGTGCTGACCAATGATGAATTGGCGGAAATGGTGGATACAAACGATGCCTGGATCCAGGAACGGACCGGTATCCGCCAGCGGCGCATCGCCGCAGCGGACCAGGCTGCCTCCGATTTGGGGATCGCTGCGGCGCGAGAGGCTTTGTCCAGCGCCGGTGTCGCGCCGCAGGAAATCGACCTGATTATTGTGGCGACCGCGACTCCGGACATGCAGTTTCCGGCGACAGCCTGCCTGATTGCCGAAAAACTGGGGCTGGATGCGACGCCGGCCTTTGACGTGGCTGCCGGATGCACCGGATTTATCTATGCGCTAACGATCGGCAGCCAGTTCATTGTCAACGGATTTTATCGCACCGTGCTGGTGATTGGCACCGAAGTGCTGTCGAAGGTGACGAACTGGACCGACCGGGAGACTTGCATTTTGCTGGCGGATGGCGCGGGAGCGGTTGTGCTGCGGCCGGTAGCAGCCGGTCAGGGGATATTGGCGATGAAACTGGGCGCAGACGGCGCAGGCGGCAAAGAGCTTTCGCTGCCGGCAGGTGGCTCGCGGTTGCCGCTGACGGCGGAGGGATTGGCGGCGAACCTGAACAAGCTTCACATGAACGGTTCGGAAGTGTTCAAATTTGCGATGAAGATGCTGCCGGAAGTCACCGGACAGGCACTGAAACTGGCTGGCCTGACACCGGCGGATCTTGCGTTGATCATTCCGCATCAGGCCAACCTGCGGATTATCGAGGCGGCGGCGAGGCGGATGGAGCTGCCGCTGGAAAAATTCATGGTGAATTTGGACCGATACGGCAATACTTCCTCGGCTTCGATCCCGATTGCGCTGCACGAAGCGCTGGCAACCGGACGGGTCCGGCCGGGAGACGCGCTGGCACTGACCGGGTTTGGCGCGGGACTGACCTGGGGGGCGGTCGTGTTGCGCTGGAGCGGCGAGGTTTGCCAGCAAGGCAGGGAAGCTTAGAATATGGAAAAAATAGCGGTTGGCATCACTGGCATCGGGACCTGCGTGCCGGAAAAAATCCTCACCAATGCGGAAATAGCAGCGACCTTGAATGTGACTGCAGAATGGATCGAGACGATGTCCGGCATCCGGCAGCGGCATATCGCAGCGCCTGGGCAGTCCGCTTCGGACCTGGGACTGATTGCCGCGCAGAGGGCGCTGGACCGGGCCGGCATTGCGGCGGCGGAACTCGATCTGATCATCGTGGCGACGGTGACACCGGATATGCAGTTTCCATCCACCGCCTGCCTAATCGGTCAACGATTAGGACTGAACACTACGCCGGCCTTCGACCTGACGGCGGTTTGTTCGGGCTTTGTCTACGGATTGACGGTGGCTGAGCAGTTTATCCGCAGCGGCCTTTACCGTACGGTGCTGGTGGTTGGTTGTGAAGTCGTGTCGTCGGTGACCAATTGGGCAGACCGCGATACCAGCCTGCTGATCGGCGACGGCGCGGGGGCGGTGGTGCTACGCCAAGTCCCGGCCGGCTATGGGATCTTGGCGGCGACGCTGGGGGCGGATGGGTCGGGCGCCAGGTACATGATGGTCCCTGCCGGCGGTTCGCGAGAACCGGCCACCCTGGAAGGGTTGGCGCAAAAACGCAACAAGATGACGATGAACGGGGCGGAGGTCTTCAGGTTCGCAATGAAGAAACTGCCGGAAGTGACGCTCAAAACGCTGGCGCAGGCCGGCTTTGGCATCGATGACCTGAAGCTGATCATCCCGCACCAGGCCAATCGCCGGATTATCGAATCGGCAGCCCGCTGGATGGATGTGCCGCTGGACCGGTTCGTGATCAATGTCGAGCGATATGGCAACACTTCGTCCGCCACCATCCCGATTGCGTTATGCGAGGCACTGGACACCGGCCGGATCGAATCGGGCGACCTGATTGCATTGACCGGTTTTGGCGGTGGCCTGACCTGGGGTTCGCTGATCATCCGCTGGTTTTAGGGGCGTGAAAGAGTGGAAGGGGCTTGTCGATTGCTTCAGCCGTTAAGGCGGTTGTGGGAATAAAACAACAACAGGAAAGGAAGAGTGAAAATGACAACACTAGAAAAAGTCCGCGCCGTAATCCTCAAAATGAAAAAGAAAAACATCAGTGAGGCTGATCTGAAACCGGAAGCCAGACTCGTGGAAGATCTCAAGCTGGATTCGATCGATTTGGCGGAGATGCTGGTGTTGGCCGAAGACGCTTTTGGGCTGAAAATCTCCGATGACGAAGTGAAAAGCATGAAAACGATCGCGTGCGCCGTCGAGTACCTGGATAAGCGCCTGGCCAAGTAATCTTGTTGCGGAACAGGGGGAAGAGGGGCGAAGGCTGATGGGGGAAAAGATACGACTGGTGGTAGTCGACGCCGGCAATGTGGAAAAGGTGGCGACGGTTTTTCGCGTCTTATATGGCGAGGATTTTCCGGTGCGTGATGTGTACCAACCGGAAGTCCTCTGGCGCGAGATCGCGTCGGGACGATTGGCGGCGGCGCTGGCGCTTGATGAAACAGAGCGGCCGGTAGGCTATATTTCTTTCTTCACGCCGTCGCCCAACCCACGCCTGTGGGAAGTGGGAAACCTGTTGGTGGACCCGGATTATGCCCTTGCCAACGTGGCAGGCAGGTTGTCGGAGTTTTACTTTAACCCGCAACATAACGCATTGCAAAATTGTGATGGGATTTTTAGCCAAGCGGTTTGTTGCCATTACTATACCCAGGTAAGCGGCATCAAGGCGGGGTTGGTCGATTGCGCGCTGGAGCTGGATTTGCTGGACGGCGCCAGCTTTAAGGACGGCAAGAGCAACAAGGCTGGCATGGCCCGCGTCTCCTGCGTGCTGAGCGTTAAAGAGTTGTCCGATCCGGCAATTGCGCCGCAGTATCTGCCAGCCCGCTATGAGGAAAAACTTCGGCAATTGGCCGCACTGCTGCGGCCGAGAAACTTCTTGCCGTCGACGGCGGAATTGCCGCTGGCGGGGGACACGGTCCGCGCAGAAAAATATTATGAAATAGCAAAGAGCTGGAAGATTGCGGTGCACAGCATCGGCGGCGACTGGGCTGAAGTGGTGGCCGATTTGGTCGCCGAAGCGAAGCGGCGCGGCGTGCTCAGCCTGCAACTGGTGCTGAATACTGCTTGCCCGGCGATTGGCGCAGCAACGGAAGTGCTGCGAAAACAGGGGTTTTTCTTTGCTGGACTGGCCCCGCGCTGGTTCGGCACGGATGGGATCATGTTGCAGCAGTTGTTTGACAGCGAGCCGGATTATGAAGCGACCAAGTTGTATTCACAGGAGGCCAAGGATCTGATGGCGTTTATCCGGGAGGATAAAGACGCGGTGGCGGCGGAACAAAGCGAGCGAAAGGCTGATTTAAGTGAGTAGCCCCGATAAGGATTATCGTATGAGAACTCTAGTGGATTGGCTTCACCTTTGCATAAGGCCCACCATGGTGGAGGAGCCTGCAGTAGGTATATTTCGGCGCGCCCGCTACACCGGTGTTTTTGCTGTTTTTATGTTGCTTTTGTTGTTCTGTCCGTTTGCTTCAGCAGAAACGCTGGCGGATATCGACGCGGAAATCCAGACGGATAAAACCATCCGTTCGCATCGCCCCGGACTGGATGCGTACAATATTTATGACGGCGTGACCAATGTACGGCTGGACCGCAAGATTACGATCCTGCAGGCAGCAGGAATCCATCCCCGGTTTTATCAGAACAGTGCCGGGGTCACCGACTACACGAACTTTTATTCTTTCACCGGGTTGACTGGTGTGACCGACAGCAAGCTCGACCTGGTGACGACGACTTCGGTGCAACGGCTTTATCGCCGTGGCAGTAGCGGATATCAGGAAGCATCAGGTTTTCTCGGCTCTTGGTGGGGCGACAAGTACCGGGGGATTCAGGCGAGTCGGGATGAGCAGGCGATATTGGCGGCTTGGGGCAGCGACCTGCAGCGGATTTATGTGATTGACGTACCGGCAGGCTATAGCCTGGTCGGCGGCATTGCTTCGCCGATGGAAAAGGACGGCGAATACCGCCGGGGCGGCGCTTATCAGTATTATTACCGGGGCGCGCCTGCCAGCTGGCTGGTCTATGCCCTATACGCGCCGGACTATCTGCAAAGCTATGCCGGAGCAATAACCGGTGCGCAGCGAGCCGCGCGAGGCGTCGCAGCCGATCTGGCGCTGCAACTGAACCAGACCCGGTATGCTGGGGGGATTATTCCAGACGGCGGCGAATTCTGGCTGCGCGGCTTTAGCGGCAACACTGATTACCGCGAACATGACAACAGTGCGGTCAATTCACAGAGCGGCGGTCTGAGCCTGGGTTGGCAGCGACTGACCAGCGGGGGCAATCCAGCGGATAAATCCCGGGCTTATTTTGGCCTGATGGCGGCAACCGGCAGCAATCTGCAAAAATACGCCAGCCAGGTGGAAACCAAAACCCAGGCCACAGTGGGCGGCATCTTTGGGCTGTATGTAAACCGGCCGGACAGCGCCCGGTCCTGGTACGGCCACTGGTCGCTGCTGCATGGCGGACTGACGCTCAACAATACGGTGCCGGGTGAACGGGGCTACGGGCTGAAACAGGAATATAACGGCAATATCACTGTGCTGACGCTGGAAAACGGCGTGACGTTTCGCCAGAAATACGGCTGGGCGCTGGAACCGCAGTTGCAGCTATCTTACACGAAAGTCGGCCAAGCCGATTTCGTTGACAAACTGGGCGCGCCCGTTTCGATGAAACAGGGCGATTCGTTCTGGGTCCGGCTCGGTCTGGAGGCGCGCCGGACGATGGTGCACACGTCGCGACGGCAGTCGAGTTACTGGGGCAGAATAAGCTATCGCCAACCTTTTTCCGGCCGCAACGAAATCGATGTCGCTGGGGACCGGGCAACCAGCGAGGCTGGCCGAAGCAGTTGGCAGCTGGGTCTGGGCGCGGATTTGCAGCTAAGTCGCCAGTGGAACCTTCAGGCAGAACTCACGCAGCTATTTGGCGGCGAAACGGGGTTTCAGGGCAATCTGGCGTTGAAGCTGAATTGGTAAACGACAAGCGGGAGGATAGACTGATGGCGGAGTGGAGCGAACCCTACGAACGGTCGATCAATCTGGCTGAGCCGGCAGATATTAAGCTGGTCGGAGACTTTCTGGCTAAATTCGGCCTGACGTTCGAGGCGGATGTCGAATTTACCACGGCTTTGTTTCAGGATGAGCGGATTGTGGCGACAGGCTCGTTTGCCGGCGAAGTGCTGCGCAACATCGCCGTGGATGAATCGATGCAGGGAGCAGGGCTGACCGCGACGATCGTCAGCCGGTTGATGCAGGAACAGGCGCAGCGAGGCCGACTGCATTACTTCCTGTTTACCAAACCGGCCAAAGCACATCTGTTCGCAGCGCTGGGATTCAAGGAAATCGCCCGGGCCGAGCCGTATGTGGCGCTGTTGGAAACAGGGCTGGGGTCGGTCGAGGAGTATTGCCGCACGCTTCAGCAGCAGGTGACGCATTTGCAGCCGGAGCGGGCGGCGATCGTCGTCAACTGCAACCCTTTTACCAAAGGTCACCGGGCGCTGATCGAGCACGCGGCGGCAGAAAGCGAGGCGGTGATCGTGTTTGTCGTCAGCGAAGACCGTTCCTTGTTTCCATTTGCCGACCGATTGCGGCTGGTGCAGCAAGGCACGGCTGATTTAACCAATGTAGCGGTGTTTCCCGCCGGCAACTACATTATTTCTGCCGCCACCTTTCCCACTTACTTCACTCGCGACGAGGACAAGGTGGTAGCGCAGACCCGGCTGGACATCGAGGTGTTTGCCACGAAAATCGCGCCGGCGCTGGGGATTACGTCCCGCTATATCGGCGAGGAGCCGTATTGTCCGGTGACTAATGCTTACAATGCGGCGATGCAGGAGATTTTGCCGCGTCACGGCATCGCGATCAGAATGATTCCCCGTGTCGGTGTGGCCGGCGAAATCGTCAGCGCATCCAAGGTGCGCGAGATGATCCGGCAGGATGACTGGTGGGGTATTAAAAGTATGGTACCGCCGACAACGCTGGAATATCTGCAGTCGGCGGCGGCCGAACCGATATTGGCCAGGATTCGACAGAGCGATTCGCGGCATTAGGCATTAAAGCGAAGAAGGATAATGTTTCGGGAACCTCTGCTGACGTTCCGGCGTTAGAGATGTGGAATGTGTGCGGCGGCGTGGGAACTTCGCCGGCGAAGGCTGTAGTGAATGCCGTACTACGAGAACAGGGTGCTTGCGCTTGAAGACATATTTGGAAAGCCTGGATTGGTTGCGTGGAATCAGTATCATTTTGATGGTGTTCATCAATTTTTTTGATGAAATCGTCAAAGTCAGCATTCTCAAAGCGCCGCAAGGGTTATATATCGATCTCTCGATAACTTCGCTGATCCCGAATGTGTTTATCACAATCATGGGGTTTTTGTTGATTGTGAATGGCCGGTTTTCGGCTGGTGCGGTAGCCGCGAAGGCGATGAAGCTTTTATTGCTCGGGTATGCGATCAATTTGCTGCGCGTGCCGACGCCGCAACTGGTTGGCAACCTGCTCGGGCTGACTCATTACCAAGATCTGATGAAACATGCGGTCTATCATCTGAGCATGATCGACATCTATTCTTTCGTCGGGTATGCCTTGTTGCTAATGTTGCCGCTAACCTACGCAAGATTGTCCTATGCAAGTTATTTTGTTCTTGCCGGCTTCGCGTTGATGGCGGCGAGTTATGGCGAGGAACTGTTGGAATCGATGCCGGAGCAGTTGGAAAATGTCTTTGCTTATCTGTTTATCGGTGAACCGCGCAACGTCTATTTTCCGGTTTTCCCTTGGGTTGCCTATCTGTTTTTGGGATTGGGATTGGGGGATTTGTATTTGCGGCAGGGAAAACAAGCTTTTTACCGCTGGATTGCCAGGGCTGGGGCACTGTGCCTGGTGGTTGGACTGCCGGTTTTCCACTCGCATTTCGGGCCAGAATTCAGCATGCTGAAAAATTTCTACAAACATGACTATTCGTTGGGAATCGGGTTGTTCGGCATTACTCTGATGTCGATGGCAGTGGCGGAAAAATTCTTGCTTCGGCTGCCGGGGCTGCTGAGATGCCACTTTGCCTATGTAAGTCGGCGGATAGTGAAAATGTACTTTTTCAGTTGGATTTTTACCGGTTGGTTCGTGACGTTGCATGGGCTGAACAATACCTTTGGCATTGACGACAGTCTTATCGGCGCGGCGGTAGTATATCTGCTGTCGTTTGCTTGTCTGAAGCTGTCGGATCATCTGGGGCCAGGGAGAATAGGCCGCAATGAAGGGTGAGATGATTGTGCCGACCAATTGAATCTGTGTTTTCCTGCATAAGAAACGGCTTGAATTCTGTGCGTTGGCACAGAAGACTTTGTCGCCGGTTCTATTGTATTCGATTTTTACCGGTGCTATAATCATAAACAATTAAGCGGTCT
>CAZOJA010000016.1:0-20158 GCA_964579955.1 uncultured Veillonellaceae bacterium
CCGCGCCGGCGTTACACCGGACTTCCCTATTAAGCCCCGTAGGGCACCTATCCCGATATGAAATTGTCAACCGCTGTGGATTACGGTTTGAATACTAGCACAGGTTTTTCAGGCTGTCAACAAAAAAATCGTGTTTTCCCATCGCTGCACAGCGTCGTTTCTTGACTTTCCTTGCAGCGCCCGGTATAGTTTTGTATAGCGGGATGCACCGCCAACGCTGCTGAAGCAGTGGCAATGAAATGCGATTCAGGTCATGAAGGCTTGACGGGTTCAAGAAGGAACCGTTATTTTCATGACTTTTTTTGTGCGCATAATTAAGAAGTTAAAGGGAGGACGTCACAATGCAACTAGATAACTTGCCGGAGGATTTCAAACCTGTCGTCGCTTTCCATGGACACCTTTGTCCCGGGCTGACAATCGGTTATCGCGCGGCCAATGCAGCTCGCAACGCCTTGGGACTGGATCGCGACCAAGACGAGGAGTTGGTGGCTGTCGTAGAAAATGACGCCTGCGGAGTAGATGCCATACAGTATCTATTGGGTTGCACTCTGGGTAAAGGCAACCTGATCTTTCGCGATTTGGGCAAACAGGCGTTCACCATATTCCGCCGCAAGGATGGAAAGGCGGTGCGTTTGGTCTTTCGCGGCAATATCGGCGCCAGCGACCCAAAGACGAATGACTTGCGACGCAAAGTAATGAATGGACAGGCGACGACTGAAGAGCAACTGCAGTTTAAGCAGCAGCGCACACAACGGATGAAAGATTTACTGGCAGCAACCGATGAAGAGTTGTTTGATTTCAAGCAACCGGATTTTCCCATCCCTGAATCCGCCCGCATCTTTGACTCGTTCGCTTGTGAACAGTGCGGCGAAACAACGATGGAGCCAAGACTGCGGTTGGTCGATAGCCGGAAAATCTGTCTGAGTTGTGCTGAGCCCTATCACCGGGGTTGGTAGGCAAACGGCTGGTTTGGTCTTATCCGCGCTCCGAATCGTGGGCCGGCAACAGTCGCAGGATTTTCATCGCCGTTGCCAAAGTCAGCCGCGTTTCCACGTTATCGATCGATACGCCGAGAATCTCTTCGATTCTGGTTTTGCGCTGCAAAATGGTCTTGTGATGAATGAAACTTCGTTCCGCTGCCTCCTTCAGAGTCGGCGCCGATAGAATTTCTTCCAGGGTTGTCACCAGGCCAGCCTTCTTTGCCTTATCGTGTTGAATCAACCTGCCGATGGATTGGTCGACAAATTCCTGCAATTGTTTGGCATCCTGAAACTGGGTCAGCAGTTGGCAAATTCCCAAATCTGCATAATGATACACATCATCACCGCCCCAGACTCGCCTTCCGACATTGGCGGCCTCTTTTGCTTCCCGGTAACAGCGCCGGATATCGAAAATATCCGTATAACTGGAACTGACACCCACGGTCAGTCTGACTCCCGGCATGTGGCGTGTCACACGTTCTTTGCCGGATTTAGCCCGCATCAATGCATGCCCCTTGACATCGGCGCAGGATTCCGGCAATGGGCAGAGGACGGCAAATCCATCATAACGGGTCCAGACAATTTTATCCTGCTCTGCCGAACAAATCTGCGTCACTTGCCGCAAGACCTCCTGCATGCCTCGCTGGTCTTTTTGCAGTTCAGCATAGGACTTGCCGGCATAATCATCGATACTGATGGCAAACAACGCATACCGCGCCTCCAGATCGAGCCCTAGCGCCTTACCGCGCTGAATCGCGACTTCTCGATTGGCAATTTCGCCATCAGCCAGTGCATTCAGCAAATCCGCTCTTTGTTTGGCTTCATCGATACGACGCAAAGATTCGCTTTCCAGTTGCCGTTCCGGCAATTCTCTGGTAAAACACAATAACGTTTCCGTCTGCTCTGACAACGTAATCTCGCTGGCAACAAGTCGCACCGGAAACACTTCCCCGGATTGAGAGATTGCCTGCCCCAATAAGTCAACCGTTCCATGCGCCTCTGAAAGGGTTTGCCATTGTTGCGGTCCCACGCCGGATTCCTCGGAAAAAAAAGCCAATATCGACCGTCCCCGGGCTTCGGACGGCGTAACGCCAAGTTGCCGGGCAGCAGCCTGATTCCACTCTGTCACCCGCATTCCTTTATCAAAGCAGATCATCGCCATTGGCGCCCGGTCAACCATCGCCTGAAGACGGCTCAACGCCCGTTCTTTTCCCATTAGACTCTCCTCCCACCCGTCAGTCCAGCGGACGGACCATCGCAATCTCGTCGCAATTGGGAAACTTGCTGCAATTGATACAATCCTTCCAGACTTTCTGCGACAACTGTTCCTTCGGCACTTCATAGAAACCGGACTTAGCAAAGAAACCTGGTTGATAAGTCAACGTGAATAAAGTTTTCACGCCCAATTTGCGGGCATCTTCCATCAAATGCTGGACGATTCTGATGCCGATGCCTTTGCCTGCATATTGCGGAGAAATAGCCATGGCCCTTATTTCTGCCAATTCATCCCACACCAAATGCAACGCGCCGACTCCGACCACTTCTCCCTCGTGTTCCGCCAAGACAAAATCACGCAATGTTTCATAGATCGAATTTCTGGACCGCGCCAACATCAACCCTTGTTCCGCATAGCCGTTGACGATTTTATGAATACTTTCCACATCGCGAAACGTCGCAGTTCGATAAATCATTTGCTGCACCCCCATACATGATTGAATAATTATAACTTATTCGTTTTTATTTTTCCAGTGTTTTTTCTGCAGTCGGGCACAGCCGCTGCAACGAACACTGCTGGCATAACGGGCTGCGGGCCCGACAGATTTTCCGGCCATGCCAGATCAACCAATGATGGGCTGCCGACCAGTCGGAACGGGGAATCAACTTCATCAGCCCTTGTTCGACTTCCTCCGGCGTCCTGCCAGTGGCCAACCCAGTCCGGTTGGCCACGCGGAACACGTGGGTATCGACCGCGATGGCCGGAACCCCGAATTGGTGACTGAGCATGACGTTCGCTGTCTTGCGCCCGACCCCCGGTAGCATCAACAAATCTTCCATACGGCCTGGCACTTCGCCGTGCCATTGTTCCTGCAGCAGTTTGCAGGTTGCCAGGAGGTTTTTTGCTTTGGCCCGATAGAGACCGCAATCATGGATCAGTTCCTCCAACTCCGCCACGCTTAGCGATAGCATTTTTGCCGGAGTGTTCCACTGCGGGAACAAGCGCCGGGTGATAATATTGACACGCACGTCAGTGCATTGCGCCGATAGGATGACAGCAACCAACAACTCGAAAGAAGAGCCGAATTCCAGCCCCGTCGTCGCCCCTTGATAGTCTTTTGCCAGCAGATGCAGCATTTCCCTGCGTCTGGCTATTGTCAGTCGCATAAAGTCCTCCCTGAGAATTTGGTTTTCATTATGCAGGTTCCACAAATCTTGCCTGCTTTCCTTCCATAGCAAGAGGATTTTTGATATTTGAAGGGAATAAAATAATATAGCTTATCAATCATACTGCGAACGGAGAGGAGACTGCAAATGTTTGGCCTTGGTATGCCGGAACTTATTTTGATTCTTGTAATCGCCCTGGTTATTTTTGGTCCTTCCAAATTGCCGGAAATGGGGGCTTCCGTTGGCAAAGCGATCCGGGAATTCCGCAGCGCCACCAAAGAGCCGGACCCCGAGCCGAGCCGCAAAGTCATTGTGGCGGAATACCACGAAGCGCCAAAGCAAATTTCCAGTGTTCCTGCCGGGACGGATGCCGAAAAAACTGCGGCGGAAAAGAAACCGGCCGTTAAGGAATGAATCGCCTGATATTCAGCCGCCGCGACTTTGTCTGGGGAGCGGTAGCGGGAACAGCCGCCGGAGCAGGAATTGTCGCCGCTTTAAACAAAAGGAAACCTTCGCCGGATGTCGCGTCCGAAAGCGCCTCGGTTTTTCACACAGACCGGGCCGGTCGGATTACCACTCCCAGCTTTATTACCGTAGATCAAACACGTTGCAGCGGTTGCCGGATCTGTGAAGCTGAATGCGTCCTGTTCCGGGACCGCTCCTTTGACTTTTGGCGCAGCCGGGTTCGGGTCCATCGTTTCGAGCCGTCGCTTGATATCGTTTCAATTTGCGCAGGGTGTGCCGATGCCCCCTGCGTCTCTGTCTGCCCTCCAGAAGCGGCTGCTATGTCTCGCGATGCGCGAACCGGCGCAATTTTGTTGAACGAGAACAAGTGCATCGGGTGTCAGGCCTGTATCAAAGCTTGCGGCAAAGACCGTTCGGCCGTGATCCGCATCAGTCGTGACGGCAAAAAGGCCGTAGGCCTCTGTGATCTGTGCGGCGGCGATCCGGCCTGCGTCAAGGCTTGCCCGGAGCAATGCCTCACGATCGCCCCTGCCAATATCGATGGAAAAATGATGGCTGCATCGCCATCGATCATCGCCGGTCAGGTTTCCCGATCGGTTTATCGTTCGGGGAGGAACAATTAAATGGCGCACGGCTATTGCGGAAAAATCCTGGAAGTTGACCTGACTTCCCGTCGGCATGCACTGAACGACACCGATATGAAAGCCGCCGAACAATTTCTCGGCGGGCGCGGTCTCGGGGTAAAAGCACTATGGGATCGGTTGGCCGCAGCAGGGATCGACGCGTTGTCGCCCAAGAACCCCCTGATGTTCTGGCCCGGTCCTCTGTCCGGACTGCCGCTGGCCGGTCCATCGCGCGTCACAGTTGTGACCAAATCCGCCAACACATCGCCAGCCGAAACCAACCTGCCCGGTGCTTCGACGTTGACATGGTCCTCCATCGGCGGTCATTTCGGGCCTGCCCTGAAACAAGCCGGCTATGACGGTCTAATCATTGAGGGTCGAGCCGACAAGCCGGTTATCCTGGTCATCGACGAACAGCAGGTTTCGTTGCGGGATGCCGGAAACCTATGGGGACAACCAACTTCTGCTGCCTTAAAACAGCTAAACAACGAACTGGGACCGGACTTTCAGCTGCTCACCATCGGTCCGGCCGGAGAAAACGGCGTCCGCTTCGCCGGCATCACCAGCGACGTTAAACGCACTTCGGCCCGCGGCGGCGCCGGAGCGGTAATGGGAGCCAAGAACCTCAAGGCAGTCGCGGTTCGCGGCAACAAATCCGTTTCCCTGCATAACCCGGATGGATTGCGCAATCTGCGCAGCGACATCGCCTCCCTGCTTGCCAACTGGAACAACTATGCCAACTGGCGCCGCTGGGGAACCTCGCCGCTGTTGTTGTCGGCCGACAAGGCCGGCATGCTGGCGACAAAGAATTATCGTGAAGGGTCCTGGACTTCGGTAAGCCAGTTGGGACTGCCGACGGCCGAGCGTGAATTCTGGGTCCGCCACTCCTCCTGCGCTTTTTGCCCGTTGAAGTGCGTAAAAATCGGCCAAATCGCACGCGGCCCCTGGCAAGGAACGATCGCCGAGGGGCCCGGATACAGCGCCGGTGCTATGTTGGGGGCAAATTGCGGCGTCAGCGACTTCGGCGACTTGATATCGTTGATCGCCCGTGCCGACGAGCTGGGCCTCGACCCCATCGCCACGGGTAACGTATTGGGGTTTGTGATGGATCTTTACGAACAGGGTTTATTGTCCAGGTCCGACCTGGACGGCTTGTCTCCAGTCTGGGGCGATGCCCCGACGATGCTGCAGTTGATGGAACGCATCGCCAAACGCCAGGGAATCGGGGCAATCCTGGCCCAAGGCGTCAAACAAGCCGCCGCTCAATTTGGCCCGGCGACCGTCCCGTTTGCCATGCACGTCAAAGGGCAGGAACTCGCTGGCTGGAATGTGCCGGCCAGTCACGATTTTGCCCTTGTTTACGGTACCGCCAATCGTGGTGGCAGCCACCAGGATGGGGCCAGTATCCAGGAGCAACACCGTCGGACGTTTCTTGATGCGCTGTGCGTCTGCCGCTTTGTGTACGGCGCAGTCGGTACGGCGCCTTACCAGCGTGCCCTGTCGCTCGTTACCGGCTGGAACTGCGATGACGCGGCCATGCTTGCGGTCGGCGAACGGATCTGGAACCTGGAAAAACTGTTTAACAGCCGGGAAGGATTCCGGCGCATTGATGACAAGCTGCCGGCCCGGTTTAATGAAATCATATTTCGGGATGGTCCAAAAGCCGGCGCCAATTTTCCAGCCGCAAAGCAGGATTCGTTGTTGGACAGCTACTATGAGGGCCGAGGCTGGGACAGAAAAACCAGCCTGCCGACCACCGAAAAGCTGAAGGCTCTCGGTCTCGACAAGCTGGTCCCCTAACAACCGTATGTGCAAATCAATTGGTCAGGCTGCGAATCGGAGCGGGAATCCGGCCGCCGCGGGCAATGAAAGATTCCGCCTGAAACCGGTTGACCGCCATGATCGGCGCATGCCCAAGCAGCCCGCCAAACACGACTGAATCGCCGACTGTTTTGCCTGGAACGGGGATGATCCGCACCGCCGTGGTTTTGTTGTTGATCATGCCAATGGCCGCTTCATCGGCAATGATCGCCGAGATGGTCGCAGCCGAAGTATCACCCGGAACCGCAATCATGTCCAGACCGACCGAACAGACGCAGGTCATCGCTTCCAGTTTTTCCAGCGTCAACGCGCCGCGCTCCACGGCTGCGATCATTCCCGCATCTTCACTGACCGGGATGAATGCGCCGGAAAGGCCGCCGACATGGGAAGAAGCCATCAGACCGCCTTTCTTTACCGCATCGTTCAACAGCGCCAAGGCCGCTGTCGTACCGGGAGCCCCCGTGCTTTCCAATCCCATTTCCTCGAGGATCGCCGCCACACTGTCGCCGATCGCCGGTGTCGGAGCCAGGGAAAGGTCGACAATGCCAAACGGCACGTTCAATCTGCGGGAAGCTTCCTGTGCAACCAATTGGCCGACCCGGGTAATTTTGAATGCTGTTTTTTTGATGGTTTCCGCGAGCACGCCGAAATCGGCGCCACGGACTTGTTCGATTGCCCGGAGGACGACGCCCGGTCCGCTGACCCCTACGTTGATGCAGGCTTCAGCCTCACCGACGCCATGGAAGGCACCGGCCATAAAAGGATTGTCTTCCACCGCGTTGGCAAAGACGACCAGTTTTGCGCAACCGATCGCATCGCGGTCTTGGGTGAGCAACGCAGCCTGTTTGATGATGTTTCCCATCCGGGCTACGCAGTCCATATTGATGCCGGTTGAGGTCGAAGCCAGATTGACCGACGAACAGACGCGCTCGGTCACTGCCAGCGCTTCCGGAATCGAATCGACCAGCACCAGGTCCCCTTTGGTAAAACCTTTATGAACCAGCGCCGAAAAACCACCGATAAAATTCACGCCGACCGTTTTCGCGGCACGGTCCAGCGCCTCGGCCACGGCGACATAACTGTCGGTCCGGCAGGCTTCGGCTGCAATGGCAATCGGGGTGACTGAAATCCTTTTGTTGATGATCGGCACGCCGTATTCTGCTTCGATATCTTCGCCGACCTTGACCAGGTGCTCGGCCTTGCGGGTGATTTTTTCATAAATCTTGTCGCAGAACTTCTGCAAATCAGGATCGGCGCAATCCCGCAGGCTGATGCCCATCGTAATTGTCCGCACATCCAGGTTCTGCTCCTTGATCATGCGGTTTGTTTCTAATATATCTTCCAGTGTGATCATCGAATAGCCCCCTTATACCCGGTGCATGACTTGAAAAATATCTGCATGCTGTACTCTGATTTCCAGACCGATGGCTTCGCCCTTGGTCTTCAGTATTTGCTGCAGCTCTTTCAGGCTGATGGAAGCGCCACTCATATCGGCTGTCATGATCATGTTGAAGAAGCCGTCCAGGATGGTCTGGTCGAGATTGAGGATATTCACGCCGTTTTCAGCCAGCACCGTGGCCACCATGGCAATGATGCCGACACGATCGCGGCCGAGAACACTGATTACGATTTTCATGGTAACGCTCCTTTTCTGTTTGTTCTATCCAGGGTACCTATTATTGTATTTTCCTATCGCGCATAATGCAAGCAGGCAAGCATTGCCGCAGTAAAAAAAGTGAAGCAGGTGAGCGCATGAATCTTTTCGACGTCATCGGCCCAATCATGATCGGCCCTTCCAGTTCCCACACCGCCGGCGCGGTTCGCCTGGGAAGGCTGGCGCGCGAACTGCTGGGCGAACCGGTGGTTGCCGCCGATATCGGTCTGCACGGTTCTTTTGCCCGTACCGGCAAAGGACACGGCACGGACCGGGCGCTGATTGCCGGCCTGTTGGGCTGGCAAACCGACGATGCCCGCATTCCCCATTCATTTGAATACGCTGCCCAAGCCGGCCTGGCCTTCCATTTCGAGGCGGTGTGTCTGGACGATTCGGCCCATCCCAACACGGTGGTCTTTGCGCTGAAAGGAAAAAGCGAAGGCGTGTTGCGGATCACCGGCTGTTCGGTCGGCGGCGGCAGAATCAAGATCACGGAAATCAACGGGTTCCCGCTCGAACTCACCGGTGATTTCGCGGCCCTGGTCACACTTCATCAGGACCGTCCTGGCGTGATCCACTCCGTAACCGGAATCCTGGCCGCCCGAACCGTGAACATCGCCGAGATGCGGGTATCACGGCGAAAGCGCGGTTGCACTGCCGTCATGGTCATCGATGTCGATGGTGCGGTATCGGATGAAGTGGTTAGTGAGGTCGCCGTCCTGCCCCAGATCCTTGCCGTCCGGCGGCTCAATCCGATCGTGGAATAGGAGGCGTAAGTGATGGAAAAACTCAGTTTGTCAGCCTGGCTTGATGAGGCAAACGCCAGTAACCTCTCATTCGGCATTTTCTGTCTGCAGACCCAGGCAAGCGAATTGGAACTGCCTGAATCCGCCTTATTGGAACGAATGAAACAAACGCTGTCGGTCATGCAGGAGGCGATCGCTTATGGACTGAGCGGCGTCCGTTCTACCGGCGGTTTGGTAGGCGGCGACGGGCTGCGGATGAAGCTGCATGGTTCAGGGAAACAGCCGCCGCGCAGCCTGCTCGGCGCTTTACCGGCCAAGGCTGCTGCTTACGCGCTTGCCGCCAATGAAGCGAACGCAGCGATGGGGAAAATCTGCGCCGCCCCTACCGCCGGTTCCAGCGGCGTTTTGCCCGGTGTTCTATTTTCGATTGCCGAAGATCGTGGCATCAGCCAGGATGATTTGGCGGTCGCCTTGCTTGTCGCAGGCGCAATCGGCATGGTCATCGCTTCCCGCGCTTCTCTTTCGGGGGCCGAAGGCGGCTGTCAGGCCGAATGCGGCTCAGCTGCAGCGATGGCAGCCGGAGCCATCGTTGATCTGCTTGGCGGATCTCCCGACCAAGTCGGCCATGCAGCGGCTTTGGCGCTAAAAAATCTGTTAGGCCTGGTCTGCGACCCCGTGGCGGGCCTGGTCGAAGTCCCCTGCGTAAAACGCAATGCCGGTGCAGCAATGATCGCCCTGCTTTCGGCCGACATGGCGCTTGCCGGCATCCATAGCGTGATTCCGGTGGATGAGGTCATTGACGCCATGTCAGCGGTCGGCAAGGCGATGAATTCCGAACTGAGGGAAACCGGCATGGGGGGGCTGGCGGCCACGCCAACCGGAATCGAATGCGCCGAAAGGATTTTCGGTGCCAAAAACCATCCGTTGGAGTAATTGAAAACAATCCTTTGGAATGAATCGGGGCGGGTTGCTTTTGCAACCCGCCCCGTCAGCCTTTCACCGTCGATTACTCGGTGCCGCCGTCATTCGCCAGCTGGAATTTGTCCAACACATAGAACATCAGGCTAATCAGAATTGATACGATGGTTCCCAGCGCCATCCCTTTGAGTTCCACTGCGCCGACTTTCACCGCCGCCCCGCTGATGCCGGAAATCAAAACCACCGATGTCAGAATCAGATTGCGCGACTTGGTATAGTCGACTTTTTTCTCGATCAACATCCGGATACCGGCTGCCGCAATGACACCGAACAACAGGATGCAGACGCCGCCCATGACCGGAACCGGGATACTGCGGATGATCGCGGCAAATTTACCGACAAACGATATGCCGATCGCAATGACCGCCGCGCCGCCGATGACCCAGACGCTGAACACTTTGGTGATTGCCATGACTCCGATGTTTTCGCCATAGGTCGTGTTGGGCGTCGCGCCGACGAAGCCGGACAGCATGTTGGAAATGCCATCGCCAAGCAACGAGCGGTCCAGACCAGGATCTTTGACCAGATCTTTCTCCACGATGTTGCCGGTCACCACCAGGTGACCGATATGCTCAGCCAGAACGACAAAGGCGGCCGGCATGATCATCAGCATCGCGCTGGCATTGAAGGTAGGCGAATACAGGGTGGGGACTTCAAACCAGGGCGCCGAAGCAATGCTGGCAAAATCAACGATACCCATGAATATCGAGAACAGATAACCGGCCACCACTCCCAGCAAAACAGGAATCGCCGCCATAAAGCCGCGCAGAAGGATCGAGCAAAGAATCGTGACGCCAAGAGTGAACATCGAAACCGTCACGGCAGTTGCGTAGGGAATCTTGAGCTGTTCGATCAGTTTTCCGGTCAAGCCTGCCATATCCGTGGCCACCGGCGCCAGTTCCAGACCAATGATGGCCACAATCGCACCCATGGCCGCCGGTGGAAAAATCACGTCAATCCAACGGGTTCCCGCCACCCGGACCAGCTGGGAAACGACCACGAAAAACACGCCGAACATGATGAATCCACCTTGGGCAGCCGCATAACCACCCAGACTGGGATCGGCCATAATTGCAAAAACCGGTGAAATAAAAGCGAAACTGGAACCGAGATAGGCCGGAATCCTCCCTTTGGCAACAATCAGATAAATGAGCGTTCCAATCCCGTTCATCAACAGCGATGTGGCCGGATTGACCTTGAACAGGAAGGGGACCAGCACCGTCGCCCCGAACATGGCAAACAGATGCTGCAAACTAAGTGGTATTGTCTGGGCCAGCGGTAGTTTTTCCTGAACCTGAATGATCCTTCTCTCCATACTTTCCTCTCCCATCTCACAATATATTGTTAGCGGCCTGACGCAGGAAAAAAGACGTCCACAATTCGTATTGTCTACAAATCATGACACGCCTTTGTGTCTGATGATCTCCTCTCATCATTAATTCCCTTTAGTAAAGTTCGCAGTTCGTTACAAAATTCCTGTCGCTCGCGCAGAAATATTTTTTTGCTTACATTTTCTTTTTGTTCGCCCGAAAATACTCATACGTCAACGGAGTCCGATCCGCCACGACCATACCGCCGGTGATCTCGGCGACAAACAGGCGATGCGTTCCCACATCCAGGATTTTGTCAGGCAGTACATGCGCTTCCAGATACGCCATGCAATCGCAGAGAATCGGACAGCCGTTCTGTCCCAGCACATAACTGACTTCGGCAAACTTGTCCATCAGCCGGCCCGACTTGTAACCGAAATTGCGTACCATGTCAAATTGCTCCTGCGCCAGAACCGATATCGCGAAGCAACCGGATTCAGAAATATATTCATGAGTCAGATTGTTTTTATTGAGACATACGGCAATTCGCAACGGCGGATCGGTCAATTGGAACACGGTATTGGAAATTTGCCCGTTCAGCTTGCCATCTTTGACCGAGGCCACGACATAAAGGCCATAACTGATTTTATCCAGCGCCGCACGCGAGGTCCCATCGGTGGAAGCCAGGACACTGCTGGCTGACAGACGGCGGATCGTATCTTCAAGCAACACGAACATTTCGGGTCCGACCCCGCAAACAGGACAGACATCCGGCGGACCGTCGCCCTCATGGATATAATCGCAGATAGTGCATTTCCACCGCTTCGATTTTGCCGCAGGCGCAGTTACTGGTTCCTCAAAAGGAACGAATTCTTCCGGTCCAACGCCGCAAAGCGGACAGGCCTCCGGAGGAGCATCTCCTTCATGAATATACCCGCATACCTTGCACCGCCATTTTTTCATTTGTTTCTCCCCCAATTGCCGAATTAATCGCTAATTTTCATTAATAAGGAAATTCGCCGCCCAATTGCCTATTCCTGCAAAATTCGGCAAATTGACAGGAATAGCCGAAATTGTTAGTATGGACTCAAAACCATTAAAATATTATTCTGCCTGCAGAAGGAGAATCGTTGATGATCACGAAGGAACTGATCGCCCGTATCAATACCTTAGCGCAAAAGCAGAAGCAAACGGGGCTTAGCGAGGCGGAAAAGCAAGAACAGGCCCGGTTACGACGAGAATATCTCGACGGAATCAAGGAGCAGGTGCGCGGGCAGCTGGATGCCGCAGTGTCCCCGACAAAGCACGCCGGGCATTGTTCCTGCGGTTGTCATGGGGAGCACCGGCATTGATTCCGGTCATTTCTTTCATCGGCCGCTCCGGCGTCGGCAAAACAACCTATCTGGAAAAACTGATCGCCGAATTAAAGAATCGCGGCTATCGCGTCGGTGTGATCAAGCATGACATCCATGGTTTTGAAATGGATCGCCCGGGCAAAGACACCTGGCGGCATGCGCAGGCTGGCGCCGATGTGGTCTGCATCTCTTCGTCCGAAAAGTTTGCTCTCATCAAGAAAACGCAACGCGATATGCCGCTGGATGAAATCGTGCGCCGGATCGATGATGTGGACATCATCCTGGTGGAAGGATACAAGAACCATAGCGCCCGTCGGGTGGAAATTTACCGTCAGGCGGCTGGCCGCGACCCGCTGAACAGACCGCAGGACCTGTTTGCCGTGATCACCGATACCCCACTATACGAAGAATTGCCGCAGTTCTCGCTTGAGGAACCGGCTGCATTCACTGATTTCCTGCTCAAACAAATCAAGGAACACTGGCAATGACCGGCGTCGTATTAGCCGGCGGACGCAATTCGCGCATGGGGCGCGATAAGGCTTCGCTACCCTGGCAAGGCTCGGATTTCCTGCAAGTAATCTTGAAAAATCTGGCTGCGGTTTGCGATGAACTGATTGTGGTGACCAATGCGGCACGCCCGGAATATTTGCCAAACATCCGTTACGTTGCCGACATCATCCCGCAACGCGGTCCGCTCTCAGGCATCCATGCCGGACTGGTTCATGCCGCATCGGATTTATCTTTCATCACTGCCTGCGACATGCCGTATCTTTCGGTCGCAGCTGTCGCGCATCTGCGCGCGCTGAGCCCCGGTTGGGATGTGGTGGCGCCCGGCGAAGCAAACTGTCTCGAACCTCTTTTCGCCTGTTATCGCAAAACCTGCATCCCGGTCATCGAAGAATTGTTGCGGCAAGATGTCCGCAAAACCCAGGCCCTATTTTCACGGGTCCGGTACCGACAAGTTCCGCTTACCGATTTGAAAAAATTCGATCCACAGCTGAGGTTTCTGCACAACATCAATTCTCCGTCGGATTATCAGGCGGCTTTGCGTGAAGTCGGTCAATCGGCGATCATGCTGTGATAATAGATTATGATAATAATTAATAATTGGGGGAATCAGGATGGCATTCAACCTTAAACCCAAGGAAGAGAAATTTTTCAGCACCTTAGGCGAACACGCCCTGTTGGTCCGGGAAGCGACCGAACTGTTGCATCAGGGAATCATGGATCGTAATCAGATTCCCGAACTGATGATCCGCGTCACGGAAACGGAGCGGATCGCCGATGAAATCGTCGATCGGATCTTGGTCAAATTACACAAGACATTTATTGCACCGATGGATCGCGAGGACATCTTTACGCTTGCCAAAAAACTGGATGACATCATCGACTGCATCAAGGCAGCCATGGAGCGGATGGACCTCTACAACATCGATGAACCGACCGATCGCATCCGCGAGATGGCCGAGCTGATTCTCAAGGTCGGTAAGCAGGTGGAAAAGGCGATTTTCAGCCTGCAGGACCTGAAGAAAGAACGGCTGCGGCTGCAGGCACGCTGCGAAAGGATCATCGCGATCGAGGCCCGCGGCGATGAGCTGTATCGCCAGGAAATGGGCTTTTTGTTCCGTGAATGCAAGGATGCGATTGAGATAATCAAATGGAAAGAGATTTTGGTCAATCTCGAAGAGGTCCTGGACCTTGCCGAAGATGTCGCCACTTCGCTCAAACGGGTAGTCATTAAATATGCCTGATTTTCAGTTCGCCCTATACCTGGTCATTTTTCTCGCACTTGCCTTTGACTACATCAACGGATTTCACGATACGGCCAACGCCATCGCCACATCCGTTTCCACCCGTGCCCTGACGCCGCGCCAGGCGATCTGGATGGCGGCGGCGCTGAATTTTCTCGGCGCGCTGTTCAGCACGGGAGTTGCCAAGACCATCGGCGGCGACATTGTCAAGTCGGCCTCGATGGTTGACCAGCAAGTGATTACCGCCGCATTGGTCGGCGCCATCGCCTGGAATCTGCTAACCTGGTGGTACGGCATTCCCAGCAGTTCGTCGCACGCCCTTGTCGGCGGGATTATTGGCGCCGTGGTGGCCGGTCGCGGCTGGGAACCGCTCAACCTCGTCGGTATTGAAAAGATTTTTTTGTCGCTGGTATTGTCGCCGATTATCGCCCTGTTTATCGGTTATCTGCTGCTGATATTGATGATGTGGCTGTTCCGCGGGTTTCCGCCGCACGCCCTGAGTACCGGCTTCGCCCGTGCCCAGATCGGCACGGCGGCCTTGATTGCGTTTTCACACGGCTCCAATGACGCCCAGAAAGCGATGGGCATCATCACGCTGGCTCTGCTTAGCGCCGGAGAAATCGCCACGCTCGACGTGCCTACCTGGGTAAAATTTTCCTGCGCCTTGGCAATGAGCCTCGGTACGGCGGCAGGCGGTTGGAAAATCATCAAAACGATGGGCACCGGCATTGTCCGACTGGAGCCGTTCAGCGGTTGCGCAGTGGAAGTGACCTCCTCGTTGGTTATTTTCGGCGCCACGCTATTGCACTTGCCGGTCAGCACGACGCATGTCGTATCCGGTTCGATCATGGGCATCGGCGCTTCCAACCGGATCCGTTCGGTTCGCTGGGGTGTCGCCAGACAGATGCTGCTGGCCTGGGTACTGACGATCCCGCTCAGTGGCCTCTGCAGCGGTGGCGTTTACTATCTGATGCAAAAACTGCTATAGTCTGACAACAGCAAAACCAGGCCCCAGGTTGGCACGCTCTTGCCAACCTGGGGCCTTTACGTCATTAAGCGGCAACTTAGTTCTTTCTGAACAATCCCCGCCACATTTCGCTCAGCGCTACCTGAATGCCGCGCAGGAAATTGATTTTCCACAGACCGGAAATTTGCGCTTCCAATTCCCGCTTGTCACAGACGGTGGAAATATTCGCATCATCCACCTGTCCCTTAATCGCCTGCAATAACTCGGCCCGGAGCTGTTCATCCGGTTCGGCCAGAATTTCGTCGATACGCCCCATCAGACGGATCGCCCGACGGATTCGCTCTTCGGTCGCGGCTGCCTGCTGCTCGCCGATCAATCCGTATTTCAGTTTCAACTGATTAAAACGCAAACCGGCTTCATAAGTTGCGTTGGCGATTTCATCCCGGTTCATCCAACGGGTTTCATAGTTCAGCACGTGCTTCCAGCTGGGCTGGACCAATGCCTGGCGATGCTCCTCCAGACTGCGCCAGCGCAATTTATAGCCATAGCGTTCCGGATCGTCGAAAACTTCGCTGCCGGGATCCAAAAACGGCGCAAAGGGAGAGATAAAAGGAAACAACCGGGGTGTGCCGCCGGTATTGAACCGTTCCATCAGCCGCCCGCAATATTCCACCGTTTCCATCACCGAATCGTAGGTCTGTTCTGGCAGACCGATCATGAAGAATAGGTCGAACCGCTTGCAACCTTCGGCCAACGCCGCCGCAATCGTCGCTTCCAGTTCTTCGTTGTTGTAGGTCCGACCGAAGGCCGACCTGACTTTTTCGTCATGTGATTCCGGCGACATCTGCAAGATGAAATCCGGCGCCGCCTCCCCCAACAGTTTGAAAAAAGACTGCGGTGCAGGCGTAAGCACCTCCAGGATCAGTTGATCGGTTGCCCCCTTGACCTTCGACAAAAAGGTTTCGGCATAATTGTCGCCGCCAAACCGGATGTCGCCTAGCACAAAAACCGGTCCCCGACTCCAGCGCGCCATGCTCCAGATATCGGCAGCCAATTCAGACGGATCGCGATACGCCGGACGGTCTCGTCTGCACATCGAATCCATTGCCATGGCCGATCCGCCGCAGGTCCGGCAACGGCAGGCACAGCCACGGCAACTGAGCGCAGCCATGATCGGATAGCGCAACCAGTCGATGAATGGCAACGCTCCGCACAGGTCACGGTTTCTCACGACCGAACGGACGACCTGGGAGTAGTCCAGTCTTACATGATCAAGATTTGGTGGAATATAGGTCAAGGGATTGACCTTTACTTGCGCCGAGCTGTTTTTCCAGGTAAGATTCGGAATGTCGGACGGAAGCTCGCCGTTTTTCCGCGGTCCGCTGATGTAGCGCATCAACAGGCGCATCGGTTCTTCCGTCGAATCGCCGCGCAGCACAAAGTCGACTTCCGGTCTGGCAGCCAGTTCCTCATGAAAATAGGTGGATGAAAACCCGCCAAAGATCACCGGAATGTCCGGATGCAGTTTTTTCAATAGGGCAGCAACCGCCAACGCGCCATGCGCATGCGGCATCCAGTGCAGGTCAATGCCGAAAGCTTTCGGCCTGAGCCGCTGCAAAAAAGGCTCCACGGCAAAATCGCGGTCCTGCATCATCAGTACAGCCAGGTTCACAATGCGGACCCGGAAGCCGTCCCGCTCAAGGTATTCGGCCAGTGTGGTGAACCCGATCGGATACATCTCGAATACCGGCGTAGAAGGAACCAGGTCGCTGACCGGTCCGTACAGGATCGATTCCTTGCGAAAATCGTAAACACTGGGAGCGTGAATCAGAATCAAATCATCGTGTTTCATATCGACTCCATTTCCTTATTTGGCCATCCTGCGGAAGCCATAGTCAAGCAGCGCCGCCGAATCTTTAAACCGACTGTCGCCGCCGTTGAGAACCACCGCAATCAGCAACACTCCGTTTCGGCGAGCCGAAGCCACCAGACAGCGGCCCGCAGCCTTGGTCACACCGGTCTTGACCCCGTTTGCTCCCGGGTATGTCATAAGTAGAGAGTTGGTATTTACCAGAGCGACCCCTTTGCTACGGTTCTGAAACATCACAGTATGGTAAGGCGTTGCGACAAACTGTTCAAACCCGGCGATTTTAAAACCGGCATCGGCAATGATGGCGAGATCGTATGCCGTCGTGAAATGGTTGATTGGGTCAGGCAGTCCATGCGGGTTACTGAAATGAGTTCGCAACGCACCGATTTTTTCAGCGTCTTCATTCATCCATTCGATAAACTTTTTGTAAGAACCTCGGCCAACATGTTCCGCCACCGCATGCGCCGCATCGTTGCCGGAAACCAGCATCAGCCCGAACAGCAGGTCTCTAAGAGAGAGCCGGTCCAGCAATCTAAGGTCCAGGCTTGACCCCTCAAGGCCCACCGCCGCTGGAGCAACCACTACGGTTTCATCGAGTTGCGCCCGTTTCAGTGCGGTGATCAAAGTCATCATTTTCGTCGTGCTGGCAGGATACATAATCTTGTGCGAATCTTTTTCGTACAAAATCTGTTTGGTCCCTGCCACCATCAGAATTGCGGTTTCACTGGCAATGGCCGGCGGCGGCACTACAGACGGCGTATTTGCCCAAGCCGATGACGGAAAAAAGCTAGCATAAACCAAACATAATACAAGGAACAGGCTCGATAGTTTATTACGAATACATAACACTCCCATTCTATCCCTGAAAGCAAACAGAAGGAGGTTTGTCACAACCCCCTTCTGCTTGAAAATCAACTGGAGAAATCGCGGGTCACATCAGCGCAGTGTTCAGTTATAAGTTTTCTTCTCTTTTTTCACCTTGGTATCACTGGGTTTTTTCTTTTCATTTTTCTTGGTTCCTTGCTCTTTGTTCGCCACAATAAACATCCTCCCGCAGAATAAGTTCGCATTACTTAATCTTACTACTATGTCTAATTTGACATCGGGGTAAAAATTCCTACCGGATGAATTGAAAAACCGCAAAGGAAATTTTCACCGAGGAGTCGAATAGTTTGAGAAATGCAGCAGCGCTCTGCATTCGCCCGCGCAACCAAGAAGTTCGAAACGGAGGGATTCCCTTGTCGCGTAAATATACCATCGCTCTGGCGGTCTTCCTAATTCTTCTGCTCGCCGCCATCGCAATCAGCGGGTGTGGCAGCAAATCCGGTCCCAAATACCTGCGCATTTCTGTCGGCGCCGAACCGGAAACCCTGGACCCCCGCAAATCGACCGGCATCCCGGAGTCGACCGTGCAGGCCCAGCTGTTCGAAGGACTGACCACGCTGGACGCAAGCAACAAACCGCTACCGGCAATGGCCGAAAAGTGGGAAATCAGTCCGGACGGTCTGCGTTACAAGTTTTTCCTGCGCCCCGGCATCAAATGGTCCAATGGCGACCCGGTTACCGCCTATGACTTTGAATATTCCTGGAAAACAACCTTGTCGCCGGAGTTCGGCGCCAAATATTCCTATCAGTTATTCTATCTCAAGAACGGAGAAGCCTACAACAAAGGATTAACAACCGCCGACCAGGTCGGCGTCAAAGCCCTGGACGACCGGACGCTCGAAGTGGTGCTGGAAAAACCCACTGCTTACTTCTTGTCTTTGACCTCTTTCCACACATTATATCCGGTCCCCCGTCGCATTGTCGAAGCCAATCCGAAATGGGCCGCCGAGCCGAAAACCCTAATCGGCAATGGTCCGTTCAAAATCTCCAACTGGGTTCATAATTCGCGGATAGAATTGGTTAAGAATGATCAATACTGGGATGCGACAAAAGTAAAGATGCCGAAACTCGATTTCATTCTGACCGAATCCAGCAGCACCGAAATCGCCATGTTCGACAACAATCAGATCGATATGGGAGAAAATGCGCCGCCGGCCGAATATCCCCGCCTGAAAAAAGAGGGACGGTTGCAAATCTCGCCCTATCTGGGAACCTATTTCTTCGCCTTCAATGTGGAAAAAGCGCCGCTTGACAATCCTAAGGTCCGGCAGGCGCTCAGTCTGGCCATCGATCGTCAGGCGATCATCACCAATGTGGTGAAGGGCGAGCAACGGGTCGCCCTGGCCTGGGTGCCGCCCGGTCTGGTTGACGCCACGCCCGGCAGCGATTTCCGAACCGTCGGCGGCGACTATTTCAAAGATGCCAATATTGAAAACGCAAAAAAACTGCTCGCCGAGGCAGGCTATCCTGAGGGAAAAGGATTGCCGGCGATTGAATTGATTTACAACACGCACGATGTACATAAGGCAATTGCCGAGGCGGTGCAGGAAATGTGGCGCAAGAATCTCGGGGTCAACGTGCGGCTGGCCAATCAGGAGTGGAAGGTTTTCATCAACACCCGCAGCAAGGGCGCCTATCAGATTGCCCGCCACGGCTGGATCGGCGATTATGCTGACCCGATGACGTTCCTCGACATGTTTGAGACAGGCAGCGGCAATAACGACTCCCAATACAAAAATCCCCGTTATGATACCTTGATTCGGTTGGCCAAGTCGACCGGCAATCAGGAAATCCGGATGAAAGCGATGCACGAAGCGGAACGGTTGTTGATGGAGGATGCGGTGATCGCGCCACTATACTTTTACACCCGTGTGACGATGGTCAAGCCCAATGTCAAAGGATATCATCGTTCGGTCCTCGGTCACGTCTACTTCAAGGAGGCCTATCTGGAGTGATATTCTGTGTTTAAATCGATTGTCGGACGAATCTTGTCGATGCTGCTGGTGCTTTGGGTCATCATTACCGTGACGTTCGTTTTGATGCACGCCATTCCCGGCGGTCCGTTCACTGCGGAAAAGGCGTTACCGGAAGCGGTCATGAAAAATATCGAGGCCCGCTATCGGTTAAACGACCCGTTACCCAAGCAATACGCCGATTATTGGGCCAATCTGCTGCGGGGCGATCTGGGGCCTTCCTTCAAGTACGAATCCCGCAGCGTGAATGAAATTATCGCCGAAGGATTCCCGGTCTCAGCGGAGCTAGGCCTGGTCGCCGTGTCCCTGTCCGTGCTGATCGGCATCCCGGCCGGCATGGCAGGTGCGCTCTACCAAAACCGCTGGCCTGACCACCTGGTGATGCTGCTGGCAACGGT
>CAZOJA010000017.1:0-20046 GCA_964579955.1 uncultured Veillonellaceae bacterium
CCTGCCCGAAATACGGCAACGACATCGACTACGTCGATTCGATCGCCGTGGAGATCACCGAGTTTTATCATCAGCAGATCGTGGCGTACAAGGATTTCTTCGGTTCCAAGTTCAATTCGGCGTTCATGGGGATTTCCAACTATATACCGGCTGGCAGCGTCATCGGCGCGACCCCGGACGGGCGCAAATCGCAGACACCGCTTACGGAAGGCGTATCGCCGCATGCCGGCACCGACCTGACCAGCCCGACCGCCGCGATGCGTTCGGTGGCCAAGATCAATCATGATATTCACTCAGGCGGCACGTTGATGAATGTGAAGCTGGCGCCGGAACTGCTGCAGAGCGAGCGCAACCTGAAAAACCTGGCGGCGCTGATCCGGGCCTACTTTGCCCTGGGCGCATTCCATGTCCAGTTCAACGTGATTTCCACCGAAACACTGCGCAAAGCCCAGGAAAATCCCGAAGACTATCGCGATATGCTGGTCCGGGTCGCCGGCTACAGCACCCAGTTCGTCAACTTGTCGCGCGAGGCGCAGGACGCGATCATCGAAAGAACCACCTATGACAACCTGTAGCGGCAATGTTTTTCAGATTCAGCGCTGGTCGATCCATGACGGCGAAGGGGTGCGCAGCACCGTGTTTTTCAAGGGATGTCCCTTGCGCTGTCAGTGGTGCGCCAATCCTGAATCTTGGAAAACCAGCCCCGAGGTCTTGGTCTTCGCCACGAAATGCACTGGCTGCGGACAGTGCGCCGCAATCTGTAAAACTGGCGCCGCTACTTCGGCAAATGGAAATCGCAGTGAAATCGACAGGGAAAAATGCACCGCCTGTTTTGCCTGCTGCGAGGTTTGCCCGACCGGCGCCAGAAAGCGGATCGGTATGACGGTGACAGCCGATGACGTGATGCAGATCGTGAAGCGCGATGCGGTTTTTTATCGCGAATCCGGCGGCGGCGTGACCTTTTCCGGCGGCGAACCGTTTGCCCAGCCGCATTTTCTCCGGCAGCTGGCAACGGCCTGCACGCAGTTGGGCATCGATACCGCCGTCGAAACCAGCGGCTATTTTGATTGGGAACAATGCAAGGACATTATCGATTTGCTCGATTGTGTGTTCATCGACTGCAAGCATGTGGATTCCTCCGAACATCAGCGGTTCTGCGGTGTTGGCAACGAGCGGATCCTGGCCAATATCGCGGCGGTTTCGCAGCGACATCCCCGTACGATCGTCCGGGTTCCCCTGATTGTCGAAGTCAATGCCAAGGAGCAAAATATCGCCAAGATGTGTGAATATCTGGTGAAAAACACGCGGGTGGCTGCGGTGGAACTGCTCGGCTACCATGATCTGGGCGAGGCGAAATACAATGCCGCCGGAGCGCCCCGACCGAACTTCACGGCGCCTGACGCCGCGAAGCTGACAGACCTGAAGAAAATAATATCCGGCTATGGGATACCCCTGGTCGAATACAAGTGAAGCGGATTCGCTGCTGAGCAGGACCTTCGTTGCTACGCAAGGCGCTTTAACCAAAGAATGGCGGTGCATATCTTGGGTTGGAGCGCTTTTGTCATGATCGGATCGATAAATAACAATAATTAATAACAAGGAGGACAACAATGGACAAGAAACAACAGGCGTTTCAGTTCGTGGACCAGCATCGTGAGGAAATGGTCGGACTCTGGCGGGAGGTCGTCATGCTGGAGAGCGGGCCGCATGAAAAGACAGGGATTGATGCGGTCGCCGCCAGGTTTGGACAAGTATTGGCCGAGGCGGGCGCCGCTATCCGTTCAGTTGAATTTGAACACGCCGGCAATATGCTGATCGCCGAACTGGGCGCAGAGCGGAAAAAGCCGGGAGTGATCTTTCTGGGACACATGGATACGGCGATTGCAGCCGGCGCCGCCACCGAACGGCCTTTTGTCATCAGGGACGGCAAAGTCTACGGGCCGGGCGTGCTGGACATGAAAGGCGGCATCGTCGCGTTTCTCTATGCGATCAAGGCGTTGAACGCCGCCGGCTATGATTCGCGACCGATCAAAGTGTTGCTCGCCGGCGACGAAGAGGTACTGCATGCCAAGTCGACCGCGCCGGACCAGCTAGTTGCAGAATCGCAGGGTTATGCGGCGGCGTTCAACGCGGAAACAGGCTTTCTCGATAACGGCATCGTTGTCGGCCGCAAAGGCGTGGCCCGCTTTACGATGGAAGTGAGCGGCGTGGCGGCTCATGCCGGCAATGACCCGGAAAACGGCCGCAGCGCGATTCTGGAGATGGCGCATAAGATCATCGGCGTACAAAACCTGACGGACTGGGACAAGGGAATCAGTTTCAATGTAGGGGTCATGCAGGGCGGCAAGACATCCACGGCGGTTCCCGACTATGCCAAGATCGATATCGACGTGCGCTATAAGGATCCGGACGACTTGCCGTGGATACAGGAACAACTGCGGGCGGTCGGCGAATAGACGCATGTGGAGGGAACCTCGACTAAGGTTGTGTTTATGGAAGGAATCAAGCCGATGAAGACAACCGAAGGGGTCATGAAGCTGTTTGAACTGGTGGCCAAGGTGTCGGCGGAGAACGGCTTTGGCGCCCCTTATGCAAAATATGTCGGCGGCGCTTCCGATTCGGCGTATTCCGTGATTGCCGGGGTGCCGACGGTTTGTGCCGTCGGCGTGAAGGGCGGCCGCAACCATAGTCCGGAAGAATTTGCCGTCGTCGAAACGATTTTTGAACGGGCCAAGCTGCTGGTTGCCAGCGTGCTGGAACTGGATGCAGACCAAGAATAAAACATTCAGCGTTCAGCGACATGCAGGCAGGAAAATGCGGGCGAAAAATCGAACATGAATAACAACTAAGAAAACCGGCGGAATTTCTGGCGTCGTCACCACTGCGCAAGAGCGGGGTGGCGAGCCAGTTCTGTCTGCTTGCAGTCAATTACCGCAGAAGGCGGAATGAAAATACGGGGGGATCGATTTGATGAAGAACGAGCGAAGAAAAATGAAGACGATGGATGGAAACACAGCAGCCGCGTACGTGTCGTATGCGTTTACTGATGTGGCGGCAATCTTTCCGATTACGCCCTCTTCCAACATGGCGGAGAATGTCGATGACTGGGCGGCGCAGGGCCGCAAGAACATTTTCGGGCAGACCGTACAGGTGGTCGAGATGCAGTCCGAAGGCGGCGCGGCAGGCGCAGTGCACGGGTCGTTGCAGGCAGGCGCGCTGACCACCACCTATACCGCTTCGCAAGGACTGCTGCTCATGATTCCCAACATGTACAAAATCGCCGGCGAGCTGCTCCCGGGCGTATTCCATGTCAGCGCCCGGGTCATCGGCGCCAATGCGATCAGCATTTTTGGCGATCATTCCGATGTGATGGCGACGCGGCAGACCGGCTTCGCCATGCTGGCCGAAAGCAGCGTGCAACAGGTGATGGATCTGGCGGCGGTCGCCCATTTGTCGGCGATCAAAGGCCGGGTGCCGTTCCTGAACTTTTTCGACGGATTCCGGACCTCCCACGAAGTGCAGAAGATCGAAGTGCTCGAATATGACGAACTGGCAGGCCTCCTGGATTACAATGCGGTGAACGAATTCCGCCGCCGGGCGCTCAATCCGGATCATCCGGTCCTGCGCGGCAGCGTGCAGAACCCGGACATCCACTTCCAGCAGCGTGAAGTGGCCAACCGTTACTGGGAAGAGCTGCCGGAAATCGTCGAGGGCTATATGGCCGAAATCACCAAACTGACCGGCCGCAAGTACTCGCTGTTCAATTATCATGGTGCGCCGGACGCCGAACGCCTGATCATTGCCATGGGTTCGATGTGCGAAACAATCGAGGAAGTCGTCGATCACCTGAACGCCAAGGGGGAAAAGGTCGGCGTGCTGACCGTGCACTTGTTCCGGCCGTTCTCGGTGTCGCACTTCCTGCGTGACATCCCCAAGACGGTCAAAAAGATCGCCGTGCTCGACCGGACCAAAGAGATGGGCGCCCAGGCGGAGCCATTGTACCTGGATGTCAAAACAGCCTTCTACGGTCGGGACTGGCAGCCGGTCATCGTCGGCGGCCGGGCCGGCGTCGGCGGCAAAGACATCATTCCGGGCCATGTCAAGGAAGTATTCGACAACCTTGCCGCACCCCAACCGAAAGACCACTTCACCGTGGGCATCATCGACGATGTGAACCATACATCGCTGCCGCTCGGCCAGGACGTCGACACCACCCCGCCGGGCACCAAGGCCTGCAAATTCTGGGGCCTGGGCGCGGATGGAACAGTCGGCGCCAATAAAAGCGCGATCAAGATCATCGGCGACAAAACCGACATGTACGCGCAGGCTTACTTCGCCTACGACTCCAAGAAGTCGGGCGGCATCACCGTATCGCACCTGCGCTTCGGCGACACGCCGATCAAGGCGCCCTATCTGATCAACAAGGCCGATTTCATCTCCTGCTCCCAGCAGTCGTATGTCGACAAGTACGACCTGCTGGAAGGGCTGAAACCCGGCGGCACCTTCCTGCTCAACACCAAATGGTCGCCGGAAGAGCTGGACGAAAAGCTGCCCGGCAGCATGAAACGCTACCTCGCGGCCAACAACATCCAGTTCTATATCATCAATGCCGTGCAGCTCGCCCAGGACATCGGCCTTGGCGGACGCTTCAACATTTTGATGCAAGTGGCGTTTTTCAAACTGGCACAGATCATTCCGCTGGAAAAGGCCGAAAAATATCTGCGTGACGCGGTTGTCGAAGCCTATGGCCACAAAGGCAGCAAAATCATCGAGATGAATAACGCGGCCATCACCCAGGGCATGCAGGCGGCGGTCAAGGTGGCTGTGCCGGCAAGCTGGGCCCAGGCGACAAACAGCCAGGCCGACCAGGCCAAGTTCGCCTGCGCCTGCAGCAGCGAACTGCAAAAAGAGGTTCCCTCCTTCATCAACAACATCCTGGTCCCGATGAACCGGCAGGAAGGCGACAAACTGCCGGTGAGCGCCCTGGTCGGACAGGAGGACGGCACGTTCCCGCTCGGCACCTCCGCCTATGAAAAGCGCGGCATCGCGATCAACGTGCCGGAATGGCAAATGGAGCAATGCATCCAGTGCAACCAGTGTTCGTTTGTCTGTCCGCATGCCAGCATCCGTCCGGTTCTGGCAACCGGCGAGGAAATGGCGGCCGCTCCGGCCGGCTTCACGGCCAAACCGGCGATCGGCGCCAAAGACCTGCAGTTCCGGCTGGCGATCTCCGTCAACGACTGCACCGGTTGCGGCAACTGCGTGGAAGTCTGCCCGGCCAAACAGAAGGCGCTGGTCATGAAACCGCTGGACAGCCAGCTGGAACAGGATGCCCTGTGGAATTACGCGCTCGGCCTGGCGCCGAAGCAAAATCCCTTCAATCCGCTGACCGTCAAAGGCAGCCAGTTCGAGCAACCGCTCTTGGAATTCTCCGGCGCCTGCGCCGGCTGTCTGGAAACCGGCTATGCCAAACTGGTCACCCAACTGTTCGGCGACCGGCTGATGATCGCCAACGCGACCGGCTGCTCTTCCGTCTGGGCCGGCAGCGCGCCGTCGATTCCCTATACGACCAATCATCGGGGCCATGGTCCGGCCTGGGGCAACTCGTTATTCGAAGACAACGCTGAATACGGTCTCGGCATGATGCTCGGCGTGAAACAACTGCGCAAGCAACTGGCGCAAAAAGTGCAGGCAGCCTTGCAGCTGGGATTGGGCGAGGCATTCGACCAGGCGGCGCAGGACTGGCTGACCCAGCTTGAACAGGGGAACGGTGCACGCGAACGGGCGGACCGCCTGATTGCCGCGCTGGAGCCGCTGAAGCAAAAGTCGCCGCTGCTGGCCGAAATCCATGAAAACCGCGATTTCCTCGTCAAACGGTCGCAATGGCTGTTCGGCGGCGACGGCTGGGCCTACGACATCGGATTCGGCGGCCTGGACCATGTGCTTGCCTCCGGCGAGAACATCAACGTGCTGGTGTTTGACACCGAAGTGTACTCCAATACCGGCGGTCAATCCTCGAAAGCGACGCCGACCGCCGCCATCGCCAAGTTTGCCGCTGACGGCAAGAAGACCAAAAAGAAGGACCTCGGCATGATCGCGATGAGTTATGGTTATGTCTACGTGGCGCAGATCGCCATGGGAGCCGACAAGGCCCAGACGCTGAAAGCGATTGCCGAAGCCGAGGCTTATCCGGGACCGTCTTTGATCATCGCTTACTCACCCTGCATCAACCACGGCCTGAAAGCCGGCATGGGCTGCAGCCAGGCCGAGGCGAAGAAAGCGGTCGAGTGCGGTTACTGGTCGTTGTATCGCTTCAATCCGGAACTGAAGGAACAGGGTGCCAATCCGTTCAGCATGGACTCGAAACCGCCGACGATGAACTTCCGCGAATTCCTGATGGGCGAAGTCCGTTATTCTTCGCTGCAGAAACAATTCCCCGAACTGGCCGAACAACTGTACGCCAAAACCGAACAGGATGCGCTGGACCGGCTGCAGACCTATCAGAAACTGGCGGCGGCCAAAGCCTGAGCAAGAATCGACGAAATACTGACAATATGAAACATGAGGAGGAATAATGATGAGCACAGTCCCCGTTGTTACCGAGAAGGCCCCGGCCGCCATCGGTCCTTATTCCCAGGGAATCCAGTCCGGCAACATGGTGTTTGTTTCCGGGCAACTGCCGGTTGATCCGGCCAGCGGCGAGCTGCTGACAGAGATTGCGGCGGCGACGCGACAATGCCTGACCAACCTGTCCGCCGTGCTGGCGGCCGGCGGCTGCGGTCTGGAGCAGGTGGTGAAAACCACCGTGTTTCTGTCCGACCTGCAGAACTTCGCTGCGATGAATGCGGTTTATGCCGAATTCTTCAAGACGAATCCGCCAGCCCGCTCAACCGTGCAGGTGGCGGCGCTACCGAAAGGCGCCGTGGTCGAAATCGAAGCGATAGCCATCAAGTAACCGAGTCCACCGCTGCGTATGCGGCAGGACATGGCAAAAAAGCAGGTACTGCCGGTCATTCCGGGCAGTACCTGCTTTTTTGGTCATAGTGTTTATTGTATGGTAACGTCAGCGGCAGAGAGGAAGAACTTATTTGTCGGCAAAGAAGGCGGCGGTCTTTTCTTCGTCCCAGCCCAGCACTTCTTTCAGCAGTTCGGCGGTATGCTGCCCCAGGAGCGGCGCCGGGCGATCGACGGAACCGGGGGTCAGCGACATCTTTACCGGAACCCCGGCCATTTTCAGGTGTCCGGCGACCGGATGCTCGACCTCGACGATCATTTCGCGGGCGGCAATGTGCGGATCGTTGACGATCTTGTCGATCGAATTGATCGGGGCGCAGGGAAGCTCGGCCGCTTCCAGTACAACCAACCATTCGCTGATGGTCTTGTGGGAAAAGACTTCGTTCAGAATCGCAGTCAGTGCATTGACATTGGCCGTACGGTTGCCATTGTTGTTGAAGCGGGGATCGGTCAGCAGGTCGGGCCGCTGCAGGATGTTGCAGAGTTTTTCCCACAAACGGTCATTGCCGGCGCCGACGATGATGTGGCCGTCTTTGGCGGTGAAGGAGGCAAACGGCGTGATGGAGGGATGACGGTTGCCTAAGGGAACCGGTACGCTGCCGGACGTGACATAACGGGCAATCGCATTTTCCAGCACCGCGACCTGACAATCCAGCATGCCGACGTCAACCTTTTGGCCTTCACCGGTTTTTTCGCGGTGGTACAGTGCCATCATCACCCCGTAGGCAGTAAACATGCCGGCGATGATGTCGCCGACCGAGGCGCCCACCCGGGACGGTTCGCCGCCTTCCGGTCCGGTAATGCTCATGATGCCGCCCATGGCCTGGACAATGATGTCATAAGCCGGTTTGTACTGATAGGGACCGCTGTGGCCAAAGCCGGAGCAAGCAGCATAAATGATCTTCGGATTGATTTTCTTCAACTCATCATAACCCAGGCCGAATTTTTCCATCGTGCCGGGACGGTAGTTTTCCACCACGACATCGGCATGCTTGACCATTTCCTTGAAAACGTCGATCTCCGCCTGATTTTTGAAATTGAGCGTCATTGAGCGTTTGTTGCGGTTCAGACTCATGAAGTAGGCGCTCTCCTTGCCGACAAACGGTCCGAACGCCCGGGAATCGTCCCCGACTTTCGGCGGTTCGATCTTGATAATATTTGCGCCATAGTCGGCCAACATCATCGTGCAGTAGGGTCCGGCCAATACCCGGCTCAAATCGAGAACTTTCAATCCTTCTAACGGTTTCAACAAAATCTCTCCTTCATTCATTTTATATTTGTTGCCAAAATTGTTACCATTGGAGCAGACAAAAACTATTAAAAAATCATATTCTACGTTGTTTGGTGGAATTCCCCCTTTTGACAGCGACATTGCAAGAAAAATAAAAAAAGACAGCAAGGAAAAGTATCCTCTCTGTCTCTCTGTTTCTCGCAGCGTGAACGGTATCGCGCTCTCTAACTCTCTCACTCGTGCAACTCTATAGTAAACTATAGCATATTTTGCCGGAAACAGCAAATGTCAGCCGGCGTCAGAACCGAGATGCATCAGGCCGAGGCCGGCCCGGTCATGATTGGTCAACGGGTGCAGCGCCGATTCACCGAACAAGGCAACCGCCACCCAGTTTGCATCGCGCACCACGGCAAGTTTCACGGCAATGCTCGCGCTGCTGGCCATGTTGACCATGATGCCACGTTTGGCCTCTTCGGTCGCATGCAGCAGGGCGTGATAATTGGTCGGGGTTTTTGCGCAAAGCCCGGTATTCATGCAGGCGCCGATGACCGCCTTGGTTGTTTTCATCTGAAATTCTGACGTGGCCGGATTTCCGCCCACTTCGGTGACAACAAAACGGAAGCCCTGCTCTGTCAGCATTTTTTTTACGGCTTCCTCGTCCTGCATCGTGCGGGTGAGCGCCAGCAGCATGGCGGCCATGCCCACGCTGCGGATATTGTCGAACATGCTCTTCTCACCTTTGACTGAATTTTATTTGTTATTGATCATGATTATAGCATTATTGGCCGGTTGTTGTCATTTTGTTGCGTGAAGCCCTGATTTTATAGTACCATCATGATATCAACAAGTGGGAGGTTTTGCGTGAAAACAATCAGAGCGCCATTGGACGGGTATCTCAACGCCATCATGGTTTCGGTCGGCGATCAGGTGTCTGCAGGCCAGGTCCTGGCCAATATTCTGATATTGAAAATGGACAATCCGGTATTATGCGACCGGGAAGGGATTGTCAAGGAGATTCTGGTCAAGAAAAACAGCCGGGTCAAGCATGGGCAACCGTTGCTGAGGGTGGAAGCTTTGCCGGCGGGGAATGCTGAACCGGACAAATAATGCAAGGAAACGGGGAGGATTATTATGGAGTTGCCAAATGCACCGGAGCCGCTGGCCGCACCTCGCTACGGCGGGTTTTGGATTCGCCTGCTGGCGTATATCATCGACGCGTTCATCCTGGGGGCGGCCTCATATCCGATGATGCAGGTTTTGGCTGCGATGGGGATTGGCGATCATTCCTCGAACATCATGAGCATTGCGATCAGCTGGATGTACTTTGCGGTGTTTGAAAGTTCGGCCTGGATGGCAACGCCGGGCAAGAAAGCGCTCGGCCTGATGGTCACCGACGAACAGGGACAGCGGATCACGGTAGGCAGAGCCACCCGGCGATATTTTGCCAAGATCCTTTCGGCGCTGCTGCTGGGCGCCGGCATGATCATGATCGCATTTACCGCCCGCAAACAGGGATTGCATGATAAGATATTCCATACGCTGGTCGTGCGAAGGCCGGAATGAACAAAGATGCCGAAGTAGAGGAGAAATCATGAACAGACAAACTTTCGCCGAACTGGGGATCGGACCGGCGTTGACAAACGGCCTGGAGAAGGCCGGCATCTCGACCCCGACCGAGATCCAGGCGGCGGTGATTCCACTTGCCCTGACCGGACGCGACGTGATTGGCAGATCGGCCACCGGGACCGGTAAAACGCTGGCCTTCCTGCTGCCGCTGTTTCAAAAGATCAACCCGGAGCGGCGGGAATCCCAGGCTATCGTGCTGGCGCCGACCCATGAACTGGCCATGCAGATTTTCCGTGAAGCGCAGTTGTTGGCCGAAAATTCCGGGATGCCTGTCACCACTGCCTTGCTGATCGGTGATGTCAACATCACGCGGCAGATCGATCGGCTGAAAGAGCGGCCCCACTTGTTGGTCGGGTCCGGCGGACGGATTCTTGAACTGATCCAGAAGCGTAAGATCAATGCCCAGACGGTGAAAACCATCGTGCTGGACGAGGCGGACCGGTTGCTGGACGACAATCATCGCACCAGCGTGGCGGCAATCATCAAGGCGACGCAGAAAGACCGTCAGTTGCTTGCTTTTTCAGCGACGATGCCGGCGGCCGCGCTGGAAAAGGCAGTCGGTTTGGGCAAAGAGGCTGCCGTGGTCATGTTGGAAGCGCCGACGGCAGTGCCGCCGGAAATCGAGCACTTGTATTTTACGGTCGAACCGCGCGATAAAATTGAATTCCTGCGGAAGCTGCTGGCTAGCCTGCAAATCCGGCGGGTGCTGGTATTCATCAACACCAGCGCCGCCATCGAGGAAACCGTGGCCAAGCTTTGCCATCACGGCGTGGCGGCGGTGGGAATCCACGGCAGTTCATTCAAGAAGGAGCGGCAGGGTGCGATGGAATCCTTCCGCGACGGCCGGGCCCAGGTGATGGTGGCATCGGATCTGGCGGCGCGGGGACTGGATATCCCCGATGTCCGCTGCGTAGTCAATCTGGAGCTGCCGGAAGACCCGCAAGCGTATCTGCACCGGGCAGGCCGGACCGGACGGGCCGGTGCGGCAGGGTTGACGGTGTCGATTGTCGACAGGACGGAAGAAAAGCGCATCGGCTTCCTGCAGAAAAAACTGAACGTAAAAATTTTGCCGAAACGTCTGGCCTTCGGCAGGATCGTCGACTGACCGGCGCGGTCGACAGGAGGGAATACCCGTGAAAGATCATTCGTCTTACAATGACATCGCCCGCACCACGCTATCGGTGCTGTCGATCGGCATGCTGATCGTCGGCGCTTTCTGGATCGTCAGACCGTTTTTGCTTGCTCTGCTATGGGCGAGCATGATTGTTTCGGCGACCTGGCCGATTCTGCTGCGGCTGGAAAAACTGCTCTGGAACAAGCGAAGCCTGGCGGCCATGGCCATGACGATCCTGTTGGCGCTGCTGGTGGTGGGGCCGCTGATTTTGGCAGTCAGCATCATTGTGGCCAATACCGAGCGGATTGTCAGCTGGTTGGAATCGCTGAGCCGACTGACCCTGTTGCCTCCGCCCGAATGGGTAGTGACACTGCCGGTCATCGGCGGGAAACTGGCGCTGATGTGGCGGGAGTTTGCCGCGGCCGGAACCGCCGGACTCGCGGAATTGATGGCGCCGCATGCCGAGGAAATCGTGACCTGGATATTCCGTCAGTCAGGAAACCCCGGCAAGGTGGTCTTTGATTTCTTGCTGACGATCGTCATTTCCGGCGTACTGTATTCTACCGGTGAGACGCTGGCGCAGGAAGTCTTGCGGTTTGCCCGGCGTTTGGCCGGAGAACGCGGCGAGAACGTGGTGGTGTTGGCTGCCAAATCGGTTCGCGGGCTGGCGCTGGGCGTCGTGGTGACCGCGGTGGCCCAGTCCACGGTGGCGGGAATCGGTCTGGCGATTGCCGGTGTGCCGGTGGTGTTTTTGCTGACCGCCGTGATGTTCGTGCTTTGTCTTGCCCAGCTGGGGCCTTCGCCGGTGTTGATCCCGGCGGCGATCTGGCTGTTTTGGAGCGACGCAACGGGTTGGGCGGTCTTCTTGAGCGTCTGGACGATTTTGGTGACGCCGATCGACAATATCCTGCGGCCGATGTTGATCCGCAAAAGCGTGGACCTGTCGTTGTTCGTTGTGTTGCCCGGCGTTATCGGCGGCTTGATCACCCTGGGCATCATCGGGGTTTTTATCGGCCCGGTGGTGTTGGCGGTGGCTGTCAGTCTGCTGGAGGCCTGGATTCAGGAAGGCGAGACAGCGGAAATGACGGTTACCGAAACTTCAGCCGCGGTAGAAACGATCGAAACGAAAAGCGGAGTGTCCGCAGGACACTCCGCCATTACCGGCGATGGGAGCGAATCTTGTGAATCACGAGCGGATCAGGCAATGGACGGGGATCGGGTATGTCAATCTGGCGACGCTGGTCTGGGCCTCCAACATGGTGATCGGCCGCCTGGTTCGTGACGACATCGGGCCAATCACGCTGTCTGCCGCACGGTTTACGATCGCGGCAGTCTTCTTTTATCTGCTGCTGCAACGCACGGCGAAAGTGGTGCGGCCTTCCGGTGCATCGCTGCTATTGCTGGGCGGGATGGCGCTGGCCGGCGTGATTCTGTTTTCGCCGCTGCTCTATTGGGGGCTGCATTTCACCACGGCGGTCAACGCTACGCTAATCAACGGCACCGGACCACTGTTCACCGGTTTGCTGGCGGCGCTGCTGCTGGGGCAGCCGATGCACGCACGCGCCATCTGCGGCGCATTGTTGGCTCTGGCGGGCGTGATCTGGCTGATTTCCGGCGGCTCTGCTTCGTTTTGGCAACAGACGCATTACAATGCCGGCGACTTGCTGGTCTTGGCGTCCGTCGCGACCTGGGGGATCTACTCGATTTTTTCCTCGCGGGCGACCCGACAGATGTCGCCTGCCGCTGCCACGGCCTGGTCGATTTTTCTCGGCTTACCGGTGCTGTGGGGGATGGCGGCCTGGGAACTGTACCTGTCGCCGATCGGGCTCAGCTTCAAGTTGGTCGCGGTAATCCTCTATCTTGGACTGGGTCCGGCCGCAATCGGCTTCTACGCATGGAATCAGGGAGTTGCCCGTCTGGGGGCCAGCGGAGCGATGGCGTTTTACAACACGCTGCCGCTTTACGGCGCTTTGCTTGGCGCCTTGTCGCTCGGTGAACCGATCGGGCAGACCCATGTCATCGGCGGTCTCTTGATCATCGGCGGCGGATTTCTGGCGGCGCGCAGCCGGTGAAGCCTTCCGCGTCAGTTCACCGGGAGCTTTTGCTGCTCCAGCATCTCGATGAATTGACCGACCAGGAAGGGATCGAATTGCGTACCGGCACAGCGTTTCAGTTCAGACAGGGCGGTCGGAACGGAAACGGCTTTGCGGTAAGGCCGGTCGCTCGTCATCGCGTCATAGGCGTCGACGATTGATAGCAGCCGGCATTCCAGAGGGATTGCTTCGCGTTTGATGCCGTGGGGATAGCCTTTGCCGTTCCACCATTCCTGATGTTTGAGAATCCAGTTGGCAATCGGCGCCAGGTCCGGCGTGGACATCGCGATGCGATGCCCGATCTCGCAGTGCTGCTTCATGATTTTCCATTCCGCGTCATCCAGCGCCGCCGGTTTGAACAGAATACTGTCGGGGATGCCGACTTTGCCGATATCGTGGAAATGGGCGAATAACCTCAGGTCTGCCAGACTGCGTTCCGGCAGGCCTAATTTGCGCGCAAAGGCGTCCACCATCTCCTGCAGACGGTCGCCATGTCCTTCGGTAATGAAATCGCGCACTTCCAGGGCTTTGATCAGTCCCTTGACGATGGCGCTGCGGGCGCTGGTCTTTTGGTGCAATTTTTCGCGGTACATGTTGTTGTCGGCTTCTTTGAACAAGGCAGTCATGTCCGGCGGTGACTGGCGCGACAGGGCGAATCCGAGCGACAGGCTGAGCGGCATGGCGTTCTTGCTGTTGTGTGCCGCAATGTGATATTTGATCCGCCGGCAAGCCTTGTCAAAAAAAGCCGAAGAACAGTTGTTGAGCAGTACCACGAACTCGTCGCCGCCGATGCGGGCGATGACGTCGCCGGCCCGGAACGACTGGCGCAATATGTTGGCCACGCTTTTCAGGATCTCATCGCCAGCGTTGTGACCGAGTGAATCGTTGACAATTTTCAGGCCATCGACGTCGCAGATGAGCAGTCCGGCGGTACCGTCACGTTGCTTTTCCAGCCGGCGCAGCTCTTCCTCGAAGAATGCCCGGTTATAAAGGCCGGTCAATGCATCATGCAGGCTGAGGTGCTTCAGTTGGCTTTCCATCTGGGTACGCTCGGTGATATTGCGGCAGATCGCCAGCACTTCATCGTCGCCGCTGGGCGCAAACCGCGCTTCAAAATACTCGGTCGAGCCATTGGCAATGATTTGGTACTCGAAAATCTGCATTGACCGTGTTTCCAGCGTTCGCTGCAGATGAAGCAGAGTCTGGCCAAGCAAATCGGCAGGAAAGACATCCTGGATGTTCTTGCCGAGAAAGACCTCCGGTGCGACCAACAAAGGGTCGGGACCGGGTTTGCAGTCCAAAATGATGCCGTTTCTGCCAAACAGGAACATCAGGTCGGGAATCGCGGCGGCCATCGCTTGCAGCGATGCCTGGGATTTTGCCAGCAATGTTTCCACCGACTGCCGGTTGCGCAGCTCTTTTTGATAAGCATCCACCAGACGGGCGTTGGCCAGCGCCAGCGAAGCAAGGTCAGCAAACCGGGTCAGCACGTCAATTTCCTCCAGACCAAAAGCCTGGTCCGGCGTGCAGTATGCCAGCCCAATCGTGCCGAGAAAATCGTTGCCGCTGTTGAGGGGAATCTGCAATACCGTGCATATTTCCGGGAAAGGCGTCGATTGCGGGTTGTGGCGCAACCATTCGAGATAGTCATGCACGACCACCGGCTGTCCGGTTTTGCGTACTTGGCCGACAATCCCCTGGTCCGCATCGATTTCCCTGCCGAGGTCGCGTTGGTAGATGCCGGTTCCATGCGTGCGTCGGAATCGCAGTCTCGATGGGTCAAACTGGTAGATAAAGCCGTGTTCGGTGCCGATCAGCTGACAGGCGCTGCTGACGATCATCGCCAACAACTGAGCGGTGTCGAGGTGACTCATCAATCCGAGCGCCGCTTCATGCAGAGAGGATAGCAACTGATTCTGCCGGCTGATCTTCGCTTCTTTTTCCTGCAGCAAAAGAAACTGCGAACGCAGTTCTTCCTCTGTCGCCATCAGTTCTTCGTTCATCGCGGTTAATTCTTCATTGCCTGCGATGAGTTCTTCGTTGGCGGCGATCAGTTCCTCGGTCAGCGTCTGCTGCTTCTGGTCGCTTTGACTCAGCGCCTGCTCAATGACCGAAATCTGGCTGATGTCCCGGATGATGCTGATGCCGGCGGTGATGCCGGCGATATCGATCTTTTTGGAACTGACTTCCACCGGAAACACTTCACCGTTCTTGCGCCGGTGCCAGGTGCGGAACAAGCTGCCGGAGGAGAGCGCAGCTTTCAGCTGGTCGTTGACAAGATGCTGTGTTGCTGCAGCCCGTAATTCCATAATCGTCATATCGCATAAGTCGTCCATGCCATAACCATACGCTTCAGCGGCGGCCTGGTTGGCATAAAGAATCCTTCCGTCAGCCTGCACGACCAGAATGATATCGCGGGCCTGGTCGAGAATCTGCTGGAAAAAGTGCATGCTTTCCTGAGTTGTGACCGAATTGGCAGGGAACACAGGCAACATCAACTCCGGCACCCCCGGATCATTTTCGTATAAAGCGATTCGCAATTGTGCTTAATTATACTTTATATACTTTAATAATTTAATTCAATAAAAGTATACAGATTCCTGCATACGCAAAGAATACTTTAGAAAAAAGGAATTCGCCGTTGCAGGTCAAATAAATAACAGTAGGAATGATGTAAGGATAACGCCACAAAAGGAAGGGGTAGAAAAAAATGTTTTCGTTGGGCAACGTGACCCGGAACACCATTGCGATGGTCCTGGCCGGCGGTAAAGGCGAGCGGCTGGGACAGATTACGACGAATCGCCCCAAACCCTGCGTATCGTTCGGCGGCAAATACAAAATCATCGATTTCGTCTTGAGCAACCTGTTCAATTCCGGCATCAAGAAAGTTTATGTGTTGACCCAGTATCGGGCCTACCCACTGAACAAGCACATCAAGGAGTTCTGGTCGCGGCTGATCGGCCACGGCGAATTCTTCGACACGATCTCGCCGGAGACCAACAGCGACAGCGAGGAATGGTTCAAGGGAACCGCCGATGCGATCTATCAGTTCCTGCATTTTGTCGAAGCGACCGATGCCGACTATATCGCGATTTTTGGCGGCGACCACATTTATAAGATGGATGTCAGCCAGATGATCGGCTATCATATCATGAACCGGGCCGATATCACGGTGGCGGCGCTGGAAGTGTCGGCCGAGGACGCGACCCGCTTCGGCATCTTCAGTGTGGACGAAGATTTCCGCGTCACCTCGTTCGCCGAAAAGCCCAAGAACCCGCAGCGGATCCCGGAAAGGGACACCTGCTTCGCGTCGATGGGAAATTATATTTTTTCCACCCGCAAGCTGATCGAAGTGCTGAAAGCCGGCAAAAAGCTGCATGACGACCTGGATTTCGGCAAACATATCATTCCGATGATGCTGGCAAACGGCGACCGCGTATTCACCTACAATTTTGGCGACAACATGATTCCCGGCATGAAACCGGAAGAACGCGGCTACTGGAAGGACGTCGGCACGATTGAGTCCTACTACGAGGCCAACATGGACCTGGTGAACGTGGCGCCGCAGCTCAATCTGTACAATTATCGCTGGCCGATCCTGACCAACCAGGGCAATCTGCCGCCGGCCAAGACCGTTTTTGACGAAGAAGGCCGCCGGGGCCAGAATATCAGTTCCTATGTCTGCGGCGGCTGCATCACCAGCGGCAGCACCGTTCGCCGCTCGATCATCGGGCCCCGCTGCAAGATCAACAGTTTCAGCTTGATTGAAGATTCGATCCTGTTTGATAACGTAGAAACCGGACGCAATGTCAAAATCAAGCGGGCGATCATCGACGAGGATCTGCGGATTCCCGAAGGCAGCGAGATCGGTTACGATCATGAGGCCGACCGGGCACGCGGCTATACGGTCACAGACAGCGGCATCGTGGTGGTGACCAAGGTTTAAGTTTTACCTGCCTGACTCTGCAAGCTGGCCGGCGGACAAGCCGACGTTGGGTAACGCGGCAACTTCGACCGGCCACTTTTTGACCGTGCATGGCTGCACGGAGGCTACAACAGCTTTAATTAAGGAGCTTTTCATCGCATGAGTCTTCTCGGACTGTCCGGCAAAACCTTGCGTTGGCTGACCGGCCTGGCGCTGATCCTTCTGTGCTGGACCGGGACGTTGCCGGCCGGCGCGGTCACCGCGACGACCCGTCCCGACCATATCACGCTGACCTGGACGGATGACCCGCGGACGACGCAGACGATCCGCTGGCGGACTGACAGCAACGTCGAGGCCGGCTGGCTGAGACTGTCGCCGGCCACTCTCCGGCAGACGGCTGAGTTCCGCCAGATCGAGGCGCAGACCCGCTTTTGGCAGACCAATACCGGCGCAGTCAATCTGCACACGGTGAATCTGACCGGCCTAAAGCCGGACAGCATATACAGCTATCAGGTCGGAAGCGGCGAGCACTGGAGTGCGCCGCGCCAGTTCCGCACCGCGCCGGCTGTCGCTGCGCCGCTGAAGTTTCTGGTCATGGGCGATTCACAAAGTCTCGACTATGGTGTCTGGCGGGCGACGTTGCGCAAGGCGGCGGCAGATCACCCGGATGCGGCGTTTTTCGTCGCGATGGGTGACCTTGTCGACGTGGGTCAGGATTATGACGAGTGGGAAGCCTGGTTCGCGGCTGCAGGCGGAGTTCTGGAGACGCTGCCGGTGATGCCGCTGACCGGCAATCATGAATGCTATACCCCGCAGCGACGGTTTTCCCGGCCGGAATATTTCACCGCGCAGTTTGCCCTGCCGCAGAACGGACCGCCGGACTTGGCCGGACAGGTTTATTCCTTCGAATATGGCGACGTCCATCTGGTGATGCTGGATAGCCAGGCCGGCGAGCAGGCCCGGTTGATTCCCGATCTGCTGGCGCAGCAGCGACAGTGGCTGGATGCTGACCTGGCGGCGACAACAAAACGCTGGAAGCTGGTGTTTTTGCACCGCCCGATATACGGAAACAAGCCGGACGGCATCCAGGAAAGCCTGCGACAGGCATTTGAACCGATATTGGAGCGATATCAGGTCGATGCGGTGTTTACGGCGCATGACCATGTTTACGCCTTGTCCGGGCCTTTGCCCGCCGATTCGGCGGCATTTCCGGCCGGTGGCGGCGTCTGGCATGTGGCGACCGGGCGAACCGGAACGAAAACCTACCATACGGTGGGGACAAAGCCGTGGAACAGCCGATTCTTCAATCCGCTTGAGCGGCCGATGTTTCTCACCGTGTCAGTGAACGGGGAAACGCTGCAAGTCGGTGCGTTTGACCAGAACGGTGATTTGCTGGACAGCTGGCAGCTCAACAAGACGAAATGATGGCCAAAGGGGTTGGACCTGGCATGGATTCAGGGATTCTGCAACATTACATGAAGCAGCTGTGGAATGACGAAACGTTGTTCATCGTGGCGCTCGACACCGAAGGCCGGGTAACCTATGCCAACCGTAAGGTCGAGCAGACGTTCGGCCGACCGGGCGAGGCGCTGCAGGGATCATCCTGGCTGGAACTGACGGTGGCGCCGGAACAGTTCTCGTTGATGACGGAGCGGTTCCGGGCGATCATGACCGGTGAAATCGAACCGTTCGCCCAGGTGGCGGATGTCGACGCGATCAGCGCCGAAGGCAACCGGCTGCGCATTCTGTGGAGCAATCACCTGCTGCGTGACGAACATGGCAGAATCAGCGGCACGCTTAGCTTCGGCCAGGATATCACCGAACAGAAACGCAGCCAGTTCCGGTTGGCGATGCACCAGGACCTGTCGCGCATTCTTGGTGAAAGCGTCACGTTCGGCGAGGCCGTCAACCGCTTCATCCAGACGGTCTGCGACCGGTTTGGCTGGGATTATGGCGAAGTCTGGATGGTCGACCCGCTCAAGGATTGCATGGTCTGGCATTCCTGCTGGAATGGCGATCCTGCCCGCTTCGCGGCATTCGACACCCTAAGCCAGAAGATCACCTTTGCCCGGGGCGAGGGTCTGCCGGGTCTGATCTGGGATGAAGCGAAACCGACCTGGATCGAGGATGTCACGAAACATGCCCGGTTCGCCCGCCGTTACGCGGCCGTGGCGATCGGCCTGCACTCCGCGTTTGGAATTCCCCTGGCAGTCGGCAATAAGGTGGTTGGCTCGCTGAACTTTTTCAGCCACCGGATCCAGCCTCCCGACCCGGGGCTACTCGCCTTGTTTGATAGTGTCGGCATTCAGCTGGGAAACTATTACCAGCGGAAAAAGGTCGAACAGCAGCTGCAAATCTGGGACGGACTGTTCCGCAACAGCGGCGAGGCCATGTTCGTCACCGACGCCGCGCCGAAAATCCTGGCGGTCAATGAGGCGTTCACCCGTTTGACCGGGTATCTGCAGGAAGAAATCGTCGGCCAGAGTCCGGCGGTATTGCAATCGAGTCGCCATGACCGGAATTTTTACGAAGAATTCTGGGCGGCTCTGAATAATGCCGGAACCTGGCAGGGGGAGATCTGGGACCGACGCAAGGACGGCAGCGAATATCCGATCGGACTGACAATCACCCGGATAAAGAATGAACAGGGCGAAACCACCCATTATATCGCCACATTCGCCGATATCAGCGAACGCAAGGCCGCCGAGGAACGGATCCGTTACCTGGTGCACCACGACGCGTTGACCGGACTGGCCAACCGCACCCTGCTGACAGAACAGCTTGACCGGTTCCTGCTCCGCGCCCGACGCCAGAACCGCCATGTGGTCGTGTTGTCGATCGATATCGACCGGTTCAAGGTCGTCAACGATTCGTTGGGGCATGCGATGGGTGACCTGTTGCTGCAACAACTGGCGCAACGATTGCAGGAGTGCGTGGGCGAAGACGGCGTGCTCAGCCGGCCGGGCGGCGACGAATTTGTCGCCGTGTTGCCGAACGTGGCCGAGATTGCAGCCGTGATCCCGCAGGTGGAGAAACTGGTGGA
>CAZOJA010000018.1:0-19726 GCA_964579955.1 uncultured Veillonellaceae bacterium
GAGTTGCATGGCCGTGCGGTTCGTTTTGCAGCGGACTTCCTGGTTTCGCGAGAAGACCTGCGCAGAGTAGACGCGACGCCGTCTGACATCTGGAAGGCTTTTGCCGACAACGGTCTGCTGGGCCTGACTTCGTCAAGAAAATTCGGTGGTTTGGGCGGTAACTTTCTCGATTTGGCGGTTGTGGCCGATGCTTTGACCCGCCATGGAGGCAATCCGGGCGTTGTCCTTTCGTGGCTGCTGAACGAAATGATTGCGAACGTACTGACTGTCGAAAGCACTTCTGCAAGACAAAAGACACGATACTTGACCCGGATGGCTTCTGGCGGACTCATTGCCGCGATTGCCGTTTCGGAACCGGGGACAGGCGCCTGGCGGGACCGGCTTGCCACCCGGGCCGAGCGCCGTAGCGATGGGTTCGTTCTTTGCGGCGAGAAGACTTTCGTCACTAACGGACCGGTCGCCGACTTATTCATTGTTATTGCTGTTACCGGTAATCGGGACGGTAAAAATGAACTTTCCGCCTTTTTGGTTCCCGCCGACTCGCCGGGACTGACGCGTACCAAACCACTTTCTTTGCCTTTTCTACGTCCTTGTCCGCATGGCGGGATCTTGCTCGACGACTGCGTCGTGCCCGGAGATTCCCTGCTTGGCAGGGCTGGACGCGGCTACGAAGAAGTCGCGGTAAGGTTCCGCGCCGTTGAAGATGTGATGCTGATGGCGCTGTTCACTGGAGTGATGTCCGCTCAACTGGACCTTGTTGTAGCAGACTCAACGAGGGCGCAAGCGGAAGAAAACATTGTCATCGAACTCGGCAAACTACGGATATTGAGAGATGCCGCGAGGTCGTTGGCCTATAGCGGAGCGGCGATGCTGGGAGGGCGCGAGGTTCCGGCGGAAGCGCTAGCCATTTCCCTCGCCTGCCGTGGCCTGGCTGAAAAATTTCAAGCGGTTTTGCAGCAACTGCTGGAACGGTTCCCTGGCAAGGGGCAAACGGATTTGTCATTGCTGGCTTCCGACCTGGCCGGGCTGCTTTCTATCGCTAAGCCCATCGTCGCCCAGCGTCAAAGAAGACTCGGCGCTGAATTGATAAAAGGAGAAAAGTGAGATGAGTTACCTAAATTACTACCTATTCGATTCCGTCAAGACTATCATTCATGATTTTGAAAAGGTAGATTATCTTACCAGCAAGCACATTGCGACGACGCTTTTTCTAGCCTATCATCTTGACAAACCGTTGCTGGTTGAAGGCCCGGCTGGTGTCGGTAAGACCGAATTGGCGAAGAAGACGGCGGAAATGCTCGGAGTACCGCTGATACGCCTACAATGTTATGAAGGGCTAGATGAATCCAAGGCGCTTTATGAGTGGAAATACGGAAAACAGCTTCTGTATACCCAGATTCTCAAGGACAAGCTGAACGAGCTTACCGGCGGCAAATCGCTGGCTGATTCTATCCGATCCCTGCATCAGTTTGACGATATTTTTTTTACCGACCATTTTCTTGAACCGCGTCCGCTGCTCTCCGCGTTGCAGCAGGAAAATGGCTGCGTGTTGCTTGTCGACGAAGTCGATAAGGCCGATGAGGAGTTCGAGGCATTCCTGCTGGAAATACTGTCCGACTTTCAGGTGTCAATTCCGGAAATTGGGACCCTCCGGGCGAAAACGAAACCGATTGTCTTCCTGACAAGCAATAATACTCGGGACTTGTCTGATGCCCTGAAGCGACGCTGTCTGCATCTGTTTATCCCCTTGCCGGATGTCGAGCTTGAGAAACGGATTGTTCGTCTGCATATCCCGGAAATCGATGCAACCTTGAATGCACAACTTGTCGCATTCGTGCAGAAAATTCGTGAACTCGATATCAAAAAGAATCCCTCGGTCAGCGAGACGATTGACTGGGCCAGAACGCTCGTTTTGTTGCAACGCGATAAACTGACACCGGAAATCGTGCAGGAAACGATGCATATCCTTTTGAAGTTTGAAACCGACATCGATACAGTGCGCGGACAGGTCGCCACAATTCTGCGTCAAATAAAGGCTGAGCCGAATGGATGACTTTTTGACCGCGTTCATCAATGTTCTGCGTGAACACGGCGTGCGTGTATCTACAGCTGAGGCGATCGATGCGACAAAGGCGGTTGTGTTGCTCGGCTATGCCAGTAAAGACGAACTTCGGTCAGCGCTGGCAGTATCCTTGGCTAAGACGCGGGCCGAGAAAGAGATTTTTCAAGCTTGTTTCGAGGCGTTTTTTTCTTTCTTGCCGTTTGATGCTGCAGAAAAAGTTGACGAATCAATCGTTCTGGCGGCGGAGCAAGAAGACCTTTCTCCGTTAAGCCGGATGCTGATCGCCAACGATCGTGCGGCCCTGACCACGGCGTTGGCAGCGGCGGGGGACGTAGCTGCCGTCAATGCGATTCTTTCGCCTGCCCAGCGAGGTTTTTTCCAGTGGCGTATCATGGAATTCCTGGGCATTGGCGCGCTCGATGCCGATATTGCCAGCTTGCGAACCGGGGGCAGCGGAGCAGCGCAGGGGATTGCCGCTGCGCTGGTGGAACGACGCGAATCGCTTGTCAATCAAATACGGCAATTCATCAATTCCCGCTATGATTTGCACGCGAAAGTCCGCATCGAGAATATGCTGGAACGGCAACTGATGCACCAGAACCTTTCATCAATCGAAGAACGCAATTTTGAACGTATGAACGCCATCATCAAAAAAATCGTCAAACGCATGAATGATGTCCATTCACGTCGGAAGAAGACATTCAGGCGAGGCGTTCTTGATGTAAAACGAACCATTCGTATGAACCTGAAGTATAATGAAGTCCCGTTCCAACTGCGATGGAAACGCAAGAAGATAGAGCGGCCAGACGTCGTCGTGTTATGCGACATCAGTCGTTCCATGCGCCAGGTGGTGCGGTTTTTTCTGATGCTTCTTTACAGTTTGAACCGGGAGATCATGCGTATCCGCACATTCGCCTTCTGCAGCGACCTGGCCGAAGTCAGCACCCTTTTCGAACGTTATGGAGTGGCGGAAGGCGTCAACCGCTTGGAGAACGGGCATGAATGCAACATCATGATGGCGCGCACCGACTACGGGCAAGCTTTGCGCGATTTCGTCGCCTTGCATGGAGCGAGTCTTTCTGACCGTACAACCGTGATTATCCTCGGCGACGGACGTAACAACTTCGGCGACCCGGAAGCAGGCCTCCTCAAGCTGATCGGACAGCGCGCGAAACGTATCGTATGGCTTAACCCGGAGCCCCCATCGTTTTGGGGGACGGGCGATTCGGCGATGAAGCAGTATCTTCCTTTTTGTCATGGTGTGCGTGAATGCAACACGCTGTGGCAGCTGGAACGTGCGGTTGATGCGTTGTTGACATAATGCAACGGGGGCCTGATTGACAGGAGCCTTCATTTGTTCATATAATGAATCAAAGCCCCTCCCCTAGGGGGTGTTATGGCGGAAAGGAACGGATAAAACGATGAAAACTTATCACACCGAAGGCGTTTGTTCGACGGAAATCAGTTTTGAAACAGAAGACGGCATCCTCACACAGGTGAAGTTCGCGGGAGGTTGCGATGGCAACCTGAAGGCGATCGGCTCCTTGGTCAAAGGCATGCGGATTGAAGACGTGATTGAAAAATTAAAAGGGATCACCTGTGAGAGCAACCCGACTTCCTGTGCCGATCAATTGGCCAGGGCGCTGGAGAACGAACGGAAATAGCGGAAGACAAAAAACGACGGGTTCGATTGAATCGAATCCGTCGTTTTTGCATATTGGTGTAGATGACAGGTTGTTGATTAGTTTACCTCGTACATCTCTTTGGCGGCTTCTGACAAATTACTTGCCAGGTTGGCCAGCTCCTGGCTGGCTTTGGCCATTTCATGCACCGCTTGCGTCTGTCCGGCAGCATTTTGATCGATATCGGAAATCTTGCCGGAAAGCTGTTGGATCGATTCCCCGATGCGTCCCAGGGCGGCGGAAATCGTCTTGACTGACTCGGCGCTGGCTGCCGCCAGTTTGCGGACTTCCTCCGCAACCACGCCGAACCCCCGGCCTGCCTCGCCGACACGCGCCGCCTCAATCGCGGCATTTAAGCCCAACAGATTGGTTTGACCGGCAACTTGCCTGATGAAGGAAATGATTTCATCGGTCTTTTTGGCATTTTCAGCGAGTTCCCGGCTGAGTCCGTCCAATTCACGGCAAGTTTGCGACAACAAGGCGGCTCGGCTGGCCAATTCCTGGATTCCTGCCGACAACTCTTCGGCTGATGCCGCCAAGTCGGTTGCCGTACTGTTGATACGGTCGAATTGTTGAATGCTCTGAGTGGTTGTAACGGCGCCGACCACTTTTCCGTCGTCGAAAAAGGGGAGGGAGCAGGCAATATAACCTACACCGTAAGCCGATTTGTCTTTGGGGATGATGCGTACCGCCTGCTTTCCGGTGTCCAATGCCTGTTTGGTTGCTCCGGAATTCACCGGCGAGCCGACTTGTGTCCCAAGGTTTAAGGTATCCGCCGGAATATACAGGATGTATTTTCCGTCCTTAGCGACGGTCATGCCGATGTCTCCGGCAACGACATCATTCATGTACGGAGCAATTTTACAGAACATGTCAATGATTTCGGACCCGGTCAATTGATCAGCCATGCTACTCCATCTTCCCCTTTTTTTCAGTTTCAGGCAAATAGGCTAAATTTTCAATACCCATATCATCCTTATTCTATCATTTGTGTTCTCGGTATTTCCAGCAGTTTCTGTGAATGCGTTGAATGAAATGATGCTTTAGTATCCATAACGTGATTCGGGTGCTTTGGGCCGGGTAACTAGCGCTTCAGCCGGCAGGGCAAGAAAGGTATCAATGATGGCCGGGTCAAAGTGTGAACCCGACAGGGCTCTGAGATGTTCACGGATTTTGCTGTCCGGCCAGCTGCGTCGGTAGGGGCGATTCGACGAAAGTGCGTCCCACACGTCGATGGGGGCAAAGATGCGCGCTTCCAGAGGAATGGCTTCACCACGCAACTTATCGGGATAGCCTTCGCCGTCCCAACGCTCATGATGGCTGCGGGGAATTGCCAGAGCAGGATGCAGGTATTCGATCTGATGCAGCCATTCATAACCATAAATCGGATGGAGTTTCATGATCTGCCATTCCTCTGCTGTCAACGGTCCTGGTTTCAGCAGAATGGAATCCGGCACGCTCAACTTTCCGATATCATGCAGCAGTGCGCCGCGCCAGATGTGGATATGATGCTCGGCTGGAATATTCATGCGCTTGGCCATTTCCACCGCGATCGAAGCGACGCGGCGGCTATGCCCTTCCGTTTCACAGTCGCGTTGATCCAGTGCCCTGGCCCAGCCTTCCAAGGTGGTATCATAGGTTTGATCAAGTTTTTCCAGTGTCTGACGGAGTTGCAGTTCAACTTCGGCCCGACTCGCCAGTTCGATCCGGGCCGTATTGTACAGCTTGGCATTATCAAGCGCAAGTGAAGTAAGATTAGCCATTTCTTCCAGACAGGAAAAATCATCCATGCGGATCCGTTTGTCAGAATCCCAGTGCACGATGGTTAGCAAGCCGACCACTTCTGCCTGGGCATTTTTCAATGGAAAAACGGCCATGGCGGTGATGCGGTCGAATAGAGCGCCTGGCAATCGGTCAGGCCAGTTGCGGTAATCATCGACCACCATTGCTTTGCCGCTGGCAATCACTTGCGCTGCTAAACCGGCATTGGCCCGCGGAGGCTCTTTGAAGTGAACCGCGTCAATGCCGGCCACGGCAATAACCTGCAGTTCCCTGCTGTGCGGGTCGAGCAGGGCGCAATAGCCGAATGGCGCTTCCACCAGTTCGACAGCCCGTGTGATAATCGACTGGAGCAATTCGGTCTGATTCAGATGACCGATGATGTCGAGGGTGGTTTCGTGCAGAAACTCCATCAGACGGGTGTGGCGGCGTTCGGATACATCACGGGAAACAGACATGATGATATCGCGATCTCCCAGGGATACTAACGACGCGCTGCGCTCCATATCGAACTGGGAGCCGTCCTTGCGGCGGAAGCGGCGCATTTCCGGCGGTTTGTTCCTGTGTTGCGGTAGCAGAACGTCAAACGAGTGATCAATCCAGCGTCGCTCGTCAACAACCACGTCATAAGCGGTGAGAGACGAAATATCAGTTTCCGTAAAGCCGGTTAATTCCAGATAACGCCGATTGGCCTGCAACAGCTTGCGGGTTGTCGGATCGAACAACAGGACGATATCGGCGGACTGATCGACCAGGGCGCGGTAAAGATTTTCGCTTTCCCGGCGTTGTTGCAGTTCCAGTGCCGCTGTTTCAAACAGTCTGGCGTTTTCCAGCGCGACTGATGCCAGCGCGCTAAATTGCTCCAGAGCAACAACGTCGGTCTCATCAAACCGGAGCGATGGATTGGTATGGCAGAGTGTGACCGCACCGACCACATTGCTGCCGGAAAATATCGGTACGCTGACAATGGCATGAATGGCCTCGAATCCTGGATAGAGCAAGCGGCCGGCCCATTTCCGGTAATCGTCCATAACCAGCACTTTGCCTGTTTCCCATACCTGACCAACCAAGCCCTGACCGCGTTTTAGCAGATAGCTGGATGGTACGAAAAACTTCTCGCCAAAGTAGTGTTGCATTTCCATGGCGTCTTTTTGCTCATTGAGCATTTCCAAAAAGCCGACCTGAGCGCCGATCGCTTCCGCCGACCGGTGCAGCATAGTACGGAGCAAATCCTGCATGTCGTGTTTGCCGATCAGCTCGACAGACATAGCGTGCAGAGATTCCAGAAGTCGTTTTTGGCGGGCCAGTTTGTCATCTCGGATGACGCGGGCGGTGATGTTCTGCGAAGTGGCATAGATGCCGGTGGGTTCGCCTGCGTCGGAAAAAAGAGTCCGCTTTATCGTTTCATAATATGATTCGGGTGCTTTTTCGGATGCCGGATAATGATCAAGGATGACTAACGGTTCGTTTTGCGTGCAGGCTTGTTGGTCTTCGCTGCGGTAACGTAACGCGAGGTCGGGCGGATAAACCTGCAAATCGGTGAGTCCAAGCCGCATCTCGCTGGAAATCGAAAAAAATTGCCGGTATGCTTCATTGATGAACACATAACGACCTGCGATGTCTTTGACCCAAATCATGAATGGCGCAGAATCCAGCAGCATGCCAGGCAAGGATTCGAGATTGCCGTCCCACTGGAACGGGCGATTCACCGCATTGGCCGGGTCCGGTTGACTTTTCATTTTCGCCTCCTGCGTGAGCTTTCAGAATTTCTGCGGCAGATCAGCTGTCAGCAAATCGCTGGAAATACGGCCTGACTGGTAGATTGTCGGCAAACCGCTGCCGGGATGGGTTCCGCCGCCGACCAGATAACTGGCGCCGAATTCTTCAAACCGGTTGCGCGGTCGCAGATAGAGCATCTGGAAGATCGTATGGCTCAAATTGAAGACTGCTCCCTGGTACACATGGTATTCGGTTTCCCAGTCCGCCGGAGTGATGACTTTTTCCACTTCGATATGCTCTGACAAATCGCGTAGCTCCGGATTGCGGCAAATCGCGGCAATGATTTTGTCGCGGAACGCTTGCTTTTCCCGGTGCCAATCGATGCCGGAAGAATTGTTGGGCACGGGAACCAGCACGTACAGGGTCGATTTTCCGGCCGGGGCCAGCGTAGGGTCGGTGATGCAGGCGTTCTGCAGATAGTAGGAGGGGTCGGCGGATAAAACTTTGCTTTCGATGATTTCGCGGATGTTTTGGTGGTAGTCCTTGGCAAAGACCACATTGTGGTGCGGAATATCATACAGCTTGTCCAAGCCGAGATAGAGCATGAAGGTTGAGCAGGAATACTCGCGCTGCTTCAGTTTCGCGTCGGTGTATTTCGGGCGGTGCCGTTCCGGCACCAACTGGGTCATGGCATAAGCAAAGTCGGCATTGATGACGACACTATCGGAGCGGATCTCACGCTGGTCTTGCAAGCGCACGCCCACTGCCCTGCCGTTTTCGATCAGGATTTGTTCGACCGGCGTGGAAAGATGCAACCTGCCACCTTCTTCGGCAAAGATCCGGGCCATCGCATGACTGATTTCATTGAGGCCGCCGATGGGATGGAAGATGCCCCATTTGTGCTCGATGTAGGGCAGGATGGTAAAAGTGGCCGGGCAATGCCAGGGACTCATGCCCAGGTATTTGGCCTGAAAACTGGTGGAAATCCGCATTTGCTCATGCGAAAAATAGCTTGCCAAACGGTCATAGACGTTCTTCATGAAATCGAGATGCGGCAGCGCCCGCAAAAACCGCCGGCTGAAGAAGGCGCCAGGGGTGCTGTAGGGGACGCGAAGGCAGGGGATGATGTAATCAAATTTGCGGCCTTCGTTTTCAAGAAACTTTAGGTACTGTTTCTCATCACCGGGAAAAACCCGCTTGATTTCGTCCAGCATGACGCCAAGGTTGCTGCTGGGGTGAAAGTCGGTACCGTCGCTGAAGCGGAGACGATACAGAGGATCGATCCGTTTCAGTTCCAGATAATCTTCGAGATTGCGTCCCAGTTCATGGAATACTTCTTCCAATAAGGACAGCAGCATCAAAAAAGTCGGTCCGGTGTCAAACTTGAAACCGTCGATTTCCAGGCGGGCATTGCGACCACCGACCTGGTCGTTTTTTTCGAACAGGTCGACCGAATAGCCGCGTCGGGCCAAAATACAGGCAGCGGTCAATCCGCCGGGGCCGGCGCCGATCACACTGACGGTTTTTTTCATTGCGGGGGCACCTCCTGTTTCACGACCGATTTGAATTCTTCGATGAACCGACGCATGTCTTTCAACAGAATGGCCTCGGGATTGCATTTCAGCACCATGCCGTCCAGATACATCAGGCTTTTGATGATCGGGAACATGCCGCGCTCGAACACCATGCCGCTATGAACGCCCAGTTTGATTGTCTCCATCATTTTTTGGGTCAGGCTGACCTGTGATACGGTACTGTTGGTAAAATCCTTATACAAAGCGAGAAACTTCTGCTCAAAATTATGATACTGCGGGCCGGTGATCGAGGTTTCCGCCATGGAATTGAGCGCCCGGGCGCAGGCGGGATAGTCGAAGAAGCTCAGCGCTTCAAAAAAATCGAACAGGCCGATCCGGATGCGATTCCCTACTTTGCTGAGCGCGCCGGTATCGATGAAGTAAATGTCGCCATTACGGAGAATCAGGTTGCCGGGATGGATGTCGCCGTGAAACGTGCCGATGCCGAACATATAGAAACCGTGGATGTGGAAAAGTTGCAGCAGGTCGTCATAGGCTAGTCGCCCGCTTCCCAGCAATTCATCGAAGGTCGGCCCGTCGATGAATTCGGAGACCAGGACATCCGGCCCGGATAGTTCGTGGTGGATTTTCGGGAAACGCAGTCGCGTCAGGTCGAATCGGCTGCGATTGTCGCGGTCGATTTGCCGCAATACTTCGCCGTGACGGATTTCATTGCGCAAATCCAGTTCACACAGAGTAAATTCGGAGATGTTAGCCAGGATTCCTTCCGGGTCGGCGACTTTCCGTAATTTGGGGTAAAAAAAGATCGCCAGTTTAAGCAGATTCATCACGCTGTCGACATCAGAGCGGAACTGCTTGCGAAAATCATTTTTTATCAGCTTGATGACCACTTCCTCGCCGGACTTCAAACGGCCACGGTGGACCTGGCCGATCGAGGCCGCCGCCAGAGGCAAGGGGTCGATGCGGACGAACGAATCGCGCCAATCGGCGGGAGTGTTTTGCGCAATCAGCCGTTCGGCGGTTTCCGCAGGAATCCGCGCTGCCTGTCGATACAGTTTCGCTAGGTGCTGACATTTTTCCCGGTCTAGAAAATCAATTCTCAGTGCGAAGGTCTGGGCGATTTTCACGGCCAGCAGTCCCTGCCGCTGGATTTTGTCAAGGTCTGGCAGGTCGTCGTTGAAGATGCTGTTCATTAACCGGATGAATCCGAACCAGTTCATGGATTCGCCCCCTTTACTCCGCTGTGCGAGGCGCCGTGCCGAGGTATTGTTGGCGGATGGCTTCGACCCGCTTCCGGTTGACGCCGAGATCGGACCAACCCACTCTAGAGGCGGAGCGGAGATGGATAGCTTGCTCTAGGTCGTCCAGTAGGAATTCGACATCATCTTTGAACGGGATGACAGGCAATGTATAGACGACATGGATATAATCGGGCTCCTCAGTGAGGATTTGCGTCCGCAAGTCGGCCTGAATCACCTGCAGCAGACGCTGCCGGGAAGCGGCCCGGTTCTGAAGGTATGGCAAAGGAGCGACTTTTCGGCTGGTTTCGGAAGTCTGCGAGGAGACGGCATTAGGAGAAGCGGGCAGTGGAGCGAGCTGGTTGCTCCGCACGCCTAATCCGTTGGGGATTGAATTGTTTTTCATGATCATATGGATTGCCAGCAAGGAGAGGACTATTAAGAGCCCCCCGATCCAGACCAACTTCGTCATGGGGATACACTCCTTGTTGTTTGGATTTTCTAATCAGACAACGGGTGTAATAATAAATTTGTTCTGCGTGACAGCGAATATTCCTTCAGCGGTTTCGCCTATCTCTCTTCAACCGCCTGGTTGCGGAATTGGCGGCACGAGAAGGAAATGTCGATCCAGGCAAGAAATATACACCGACAGGATCATAAAGATGTAGGAGTGGGCGCAGTTGAACAATCATGACGGATACGCTGCGGAGAGCGCGAAATTCGACGAATTGATTGATTTCCAAGCGATTCAGCAACTGATGAACACGTTTCATTCCCTTACCCAAAGCGCTAATTCGATTCTTGACCTGGAAGGAAACGTGCTGGTGACCACGGGTTGGCAGGACATCTGTTTGAAATTTCACCGACGTCAGCCGGAAACCTGCCGGCTGTGCCATGAGAGCGATGTGCAACTGGCTTCTGGCATCGAACCGGGTGGTTTCAAACTGTATCGCTGCCTGAACGGGTTGTGGAACGTTGCGACGCCGATCACCATCGGTGGCCGCCATATGGGCAACCTATATCTGACACAGTTTCTGTTTGACGATGAAAAGCTGGATTATGTGGCTTTTCGTGCTGCTGCCAAACGCTATGGCTTCAATGAAGCTGAATATATGGACGCCTTGTACCGGGTTCCGCGCATGAGCAGGGACACTATAAACAGGTCGATTGAGTTTTGTTTGCAGTTTTCCAACCTGATTTCGGTGATGGGGCAAAATGCAATGCAGCTGGAGCGAAAAGTAGCGCTTCAGACCCAGGCATTGACCGATCAAAGTGAAGAGTTGACTGCGCAGCTAGCTGAAATCGGTTCGCTGAATCAAAGGTTGAGCAGGCTGAACAATGAGCTGGAACGGAGAGTGGCGGAAAAAACGGCCGATTTGGCGGGAGCTCACGAGGAATTGCTGGCCCAGTATGATGAATTGAAACAGGCGCAGGAGGGCGAGCACCGAATTAATGCAGTGCAGTCGGTGTTGAAGGAGATCGCCGAAGCGGCGCTCACGACCCCTTCGCTGGAGTCGCTTTATGAAGCCGTGCATCGGATCATTGGTCGGGTACTGCCGGCTAAACAGTTTCATATCAATATATTGGATGAAGCGACGGATGAATTTGTCGTACCCTACAATGCCGACCCGATTTCGCTGATTCCGGCACGGCGTCCGATCGGCAAGGGGTTGTCGGAATATGTCATGAAACTGGGGCGGGCGGTGCAGATTACGCCTGAAGATCAGAAACGGCTTGAGCAAATCGGCGAATACAATCTGGCAGTGGTGCAAAAAGTGCAGCCGCGACACTATTTGGGCGCGCCGCTGATTGACTCTCAGGGAAAACCGTTTGGCACAATCTCTTTGATTCAGATGGGCACTGATAACCCCTTCCGCTCCGAGGACATCAGGGTATTGTCCATCATTGCCGCACAGGTATCGATGGCGATTCTGCGTAAACGGGCCGAAGAGGAGCTGCGCAATACCGACGACCACTTACGCAAACTGATCCATTACGCCAGCGCGCCGATTATCGTATGGAATCCCGATTTTACGATTTCTCGGTTCAATCGGGCGTTCGAACAGCTGTCGGGTTATGCCAGGGAAGAAGTTCTGGGTGGTCCGTTATCGATTCTGTTTCCCCCTGATCAGCTGGCGGATGTCATGGCGCTGATTGAACAGTCCCGCAGTGGCCAGCATTGGGAGGCGGTGGAGATTCCAATTCGCCGCAAAAACGGTGAAATCAGGATCACTCTTTGGAACTCGGCCAACATCTACGCGGCGGACGCGGTTACCCTGACAGCGGTAATCGCCCAAGGACAGGACATCACCGAACGGGTGCGGCGCGAGCAAGAGGCCCGCCAGGACGAACAGGCGGCGCGGCGGGTGCAGGAAGCCTTGTTGGCGGCACCGGAACCTTCGGTTTATCTGGATATTGATTTGATGTACAAGCCGCTGGGGTTTGTCGGCGGGGACCTGTATTTTCTCGACTGGCGGAATGACGGTAACTTGTTGCGCGGATTCCTGGTCGATACTACCGGGCATGGTCTGGCTACCGCATTGCATACGGCCTCACTGCATGCATTGCTCAGAGAAGTGAATGACAACGACCTGCCGTTAGGGGAGGCGATGCGCTGGATCAACCGCCGCGTCGGCGCTTATTTTGCGGAAGGAATCTATGCCGGCGCCTTGGGATTTGAACTGGATCTGGAAACCCGCGAATTGCGCTGGGTTTCGGCGGGCTTGCCCGATTTCTGGCTGGCCAGCAGGCTGGTGACCCGGATGATTCAGTCGCCGGGATTGTTTTTGGGTATCCGTGATAGCGAGACTTTTGACACGCATAGTTTGCCCTTGTCGGAGGGCGATTGCATCTATTTTCTGACGGATGGATTATCCGATCTTTTGCAGCAACGAAAGGATTTGCCATTGGCCCAGTTTCCCGCGATGCTGGAATTGCTGGAGCAGTTGTCGGAATCAACGGAACGCCGGGACGACGCAACGGCGATTTGTATCAGGGTGCGTTCCCTGCCGCAGTCGCAGTCCCGTCAGACGGGCTGGCCGCGTACGTTGCATTTTAATGGCTACGGAGATTATCAGCGGCTCAAAGGGGAAGTGGGCAGGATTTTAGCCGAAATCACCGGATTGGAGCATTCAAGGCAGGAGGTTGCCGTGAATGAGGCATTGGCCAACGCGATGGAATGTCGGGACGGGGTATCGCGTCAGCATAGGGCGACTGTGCGTTTCAACAAGATCGGCAGCCGGCTGATTGTTCGGGTGAAAACGTCAAGACTGGCGTTTGCCGGCAATGCGATGTTGCGCCGACTACGGTCCCAACCGGAAGAGATGTTCGCTTTTGGCGAAGATGCGTCGATGGGAAGGGGAATTCCGATCATGATGTGTCTTGCGGACAAAATGACATACAACAGTGAAGGGACGGAACTGTTGCTGGCTTGGAAACTTTAAGGAACTGCAGGGAAAGGGTGTAAACTCAATCCCGGCCGATGCAAATTTGCATCGAAAAGCGTCGCAAAAAGACGCGGGCTAAATTAATGAAAATATTTATACAATTATAGGGTTGTTTCGTTGCTTCTGGTCACGGAATCGGATAAAATCAAATCAATTGACAGTGGCCGCAAAAAGAAAAAGGGGAGTCGGATGCCGTGCGTATCGAAGATGAAGCTATTTTGGAGAAATTGAAGTACGTCGTTCCTTTACTGCGTGAGATGATGCAGGTCGACATCGCGGTCGGACTATTTGACACCGAAAAGTGTCTTGCTTACCAGCCAGCCAGGAGCTTCGACCAAAAAGCGAAACCGGGTGACACGGTCAAACCGGGTAGTGGAACCTATCAAGCGATTACGGAAAAGAAACGGATCGTAAAGAAGATCGATGCCAGCGTATATGGAATCCCTTATGTGGTCGTGGCATTGCCAATCAAGAATGAATTGGGCGAAATCATCGGTGTGATGGCTGTCAGCCAGTCCGTGGAGCAGCAGGAAGCTTTGACGGATTTAGCAGGTAATTTATCGGACGCGGTGAGCAGCCTTGCCGGAACAACGCAAGAAATATCCGCCCAGACCGAGGAGATTGCAGCAAATCTGCGTCAGATGACGCAGACGGCAGTGGCGGCACAAAAGCGGGTTGCCGAAATGGACCAGGTGCTTGGGCTGATCAAGACGATTGCCGGACAAACCAATCTTTTAGGGCTGAATGCAGCGATCGAAGCGGCAAGAGTTGGTGAACAAGGGCGCGGATTTGGCGTTGTGGCCGAAGAGATCCGCAAGTTGGCCCACATGAGTACCGATTCGATCAAAAAGATTGACAGTATGGTGCGCAGCATTCAGACGGATAGTGAAGAAACACACAGCCATGTCGCCCATGTGGATGAAGTCATCAACCAGGTCGCTTCGGCGATCACCCAAGTGACGGAAGCGGTGCAGCATGCCAGCGAAACGGCCCAGAAGCTCGATCAGATGGCCCGTAAGATGTCAGGCGGCAATTATTGATTTAACTCTGGTAGCGTCCAGCTGATGACGCTACCAGCCGGTGAAATGGCGGAGAGCAACCTGGGCGTCGGTGGAACCTATGGTGTGTTTATGAATCGATGAAAAGGATAGCGCGAACGATGGCCGTTTTGTTCGGGTTGGCGATGTAGGGGATGCCGACCGGATAAAGCGGCCTTTCTGCTTAAAACCCAAGCGAATCGTCCCCTAATATCGTGTCATGTATCCTTGCGCTGACAAAGTTCAAACTTTTGTCACAAAACGGCCGGAAGCGTGTGTTACAATGAGAAACATTAAAAAGAGCAAGTGGAAAGGTGTGTTTCCGGGATGGAAAAGGTGAAGATGCAATACTTTAGGCACGCGGTGCAAATCATAATATTGGTGCTGCTCGGCGCAGGGCTTTATACTTCTGTCGTGCGGCCTAAAACTCTCTGGTTATTAGGGGTGGCGCTATTGGCAGGCAACTATTTCTGCGGTTGGGTCTGTCCATTTGGTACGGTACAGGAAATTTGCAGCAAAATCGGCTCGTTGTTGATGAAGAAAAAGTACAGGCTACCACCGGCAATTCAACGATATGCTCAGTTTTTCCGCTATCTGGTAATGCTTGCATTGCTGCTGCTGGCGGCACAGGGGATTTCCGGCGCGATGCCATTTGATGCATATCGGACATTCATGGGGGCGGCTGGCGGTCGGGCGGTGCAGACTGCCGCCCTTGCTATAATGGGCGGATTTTTGCTGATTTCACTGTTTTGTGAGCGCCCATACTGCAATTATGCTTGCACTGAGGGAATTAGGTTTTGTCTTGCCAGTCTCACGAGGTTGGTCACCATCAAGCGTGATCCAAAGAACTGTATAAACTGCAAACGGTGCAGCCAGGCTTGTCCGATGAACATCGCGGTCGCCGAGAGCGAGAATGTTCGCAATCCCCAGTGCATCAACTGCTTTCAATGCATTGCCGCCTGCCCGGTGCCTGCTGCGTTGTCATACGGCCGTGTTGAATTGTTTGGCGCGCGAAAGACGGCAACCGTGCCGGATGAACAACTAACCAAATGAGGAATTGTTCCCCTGCGAATTTCAATCTGTGGCACGGCCACAACACGCGCCGATTGCGTGCACCGTTATTTCTCTGCTTCTCGGCCATCGGGCTGGTCAATCTGGCCCTAGGGTGGCTGATCGTCTGGTTTGCCTATCGCAGTCTGTTTTGAGCAAAAGGGCGCTTGCTTTTTGCATGACCGGGAATGCAGACGGAGAGATTCAGGCGCTGAGCCTGCACTGAGCGTTAGCGAAGGATTGACAGGGTAGTTTAACACCCATATAATTTGCATGTACAAACAACTTTTTGACAAGGGAGAGTTTACTTGTGGTCAAAGATTTATTTCAGTGTTGCCTGTATTTCACGGCCAACGCCTTAGCCAGGTCCATGACCGCACTCGCCGAGGACGAGTTTAAAGGGACCGGGTTGTCGCCGAACTATGGATTCTTAATGATGTTGACCATTGAAAAGCCGGGGATTTCGCAAAAAGAAGTGGCGGAAATGTTAAATCTTACACCCTCGACCATCACCCGCTTTGTTGATAAACTGGAAAGCAAAGGACTCGTCGAGCGGTTGATCGAAGGGAAAAGCGTTTTGCTGCAACCAACGCTGAAAGGTAAAGCGATGTTGCCGGAAATCGAAGCTTCTTGGGAGCGCTTGTATCACCGTTACTCGGAGGCGATAGGGTATGAGGAGGGAAAAAATATAACCGGTCTGATCTGCCAAACTGCGCGACGGCTTGAAAGCACACAGGATAAATAATATTTGACAGATGGTTGTTTGTACATGCAATCAAAATCTAAAGCGAAGAGAAGGGAGCGGTGCTTGACTGTCTTAGCTCAGCTACATTGTCGTTGATCCAAGCATTAAATACATTTTGAAACGGAGGGATAGCGTGTGAAAAAAGTGGTTGCGTTGATGGGTAGTCCGAGAAAACAGGGAAACACTGCTTTGCTGATGGAGGAAGTGGTGCAAGAAGCAGAAAAATTGGGGGCGAAGGCCGAAATTTTTTATCTGAATGGATTGAATCTCAAAGGTTGTCAAGCCTGTTTTGCCTGTAAGAGCAATCCTGACTGCGTTACTTGCGTTATAAAAGATGATGCGGCGAAGATTCTCGATGCCATTGTTTCGGCAGATGCCGTGATTATGGCGACACCGGTCTATATGTGGGATATGACGGCCCAGCTGAAATTACTGGTTGATCGGCTGTTCTGCTTTTTGAATCCCGATTATAGCAGTAAGCTTTCGCCCGGAAAAAAAATCCTCTGGGCGATTACCCAGGGCAATCCGGACACAAGCCGCTTTCTGCCAGCTTTTGAAAAACATGGGAAAATGCTGGAGTTTCTTGGTTTTGGGCAAAACCAGTTCCTGCTTGCCGGAGGGTTGCGGTTGCCTGGAGAAATCCGTTCGCAGGGAGAGTTTTTGCAAAAAGCGCGTGATATGGCTAGTTGGTTGGTGGCCGATTAAGCAGAAACTGCATGACGGGGTGCGGACAGGCGGCTTGTCGTGGCAAAAAGCGTTTCTCCGCATTCCGTTTGTGAAGAATCCAGGGGCCAAATCAATTATACGGCTAGATTTGGCAGGTGTGCGGCATTTTGCGGCGAACATTAAGAGCATAGTAGGTTAAGAATTGAATTGCCGTGAAATCGCACTGCCGGAAGGGAGCCGAACATCATCGAGTCAAGGCGCATCATGATCCTGTCGCTCTGCCTTGTTTATCTATTTTCTTCTCTGTTGGTCGGATTGACCTGGCAACAGACCTATTCCCGGATTGACCGGGAATATCAGTCTGAATTGCAACTAATCTGGCGCGAAAGTTCAAGTTTGTTGCGCGCTTTTGAAGGGCTCACCCGCAGCATTCTCCGCGGTACGGAAATGGGACTGCAGATGATTGGCGTTCAGGTCGGTCAGGACCGGACATTGACCGTCAATGTGTTGCAAGCGCACTTTATCAAAATGGCAAATTTGTCACAGATTCAGTCCTTGGCTGTCTATGACCAAAGCGGTCAGCTCATTGTGGCGACTTCGCTGCATCCGAAGTTGTCTGAGCAAACGATTAAATCGCATCTGACTGCGCATGCGAACAGCCAGTACCATGAATTATTCATCGATAAGCCGTTTCAGGAGTTGCCGGGGAAAGCTTATTACATTCCGGTTTCCAGGCCAGTCGTGCGTTTCGACGGGGTGATGGACGGGATAGCCGTTGCAATGATTCCGACGGAAGTGTTTTCGAACTATTTCCGTCAGATTCACCTGGGGTACGATAAATTGATTGTGTTGGCAGGGACCGATGGAATCGTCCGGGCAAGGCAATATCGCGACCAGAGAACTAGCGGAGAAGACTTGAGAGATTCACAGTTGTTCAGAACGGAACTGCCCAGGGCCTTGTCCGGTCGCTACTATGCAACTGCCTCGGTTGACGGGGTTCCGCGATTCTTCACCTATGCGAGCATGCTTGATTTTCCGCTAGTTCTGGTGGTAGGCGTGACAGAAGCCGACCTGATGGTCAATTATGAGGCGCGTCGCAAAGAATATCTGCAATCAGCAATTATGGTCTCGATTCTGGTTCTTGCTTTTTGTGCTCTCCTGACATGGTTGTTGCTGCGCCAATACCGAATTCAGCGATTTCTGCGCGACAGCAACGAACTAGCCTCCTTTTTGCACGCGACATCACTGGACATCATGAATCGGCGCGAAGTGGTCGATTTGTTGGAAACCATTATAAAAAAAGGCTCCGAAATCACTGGCGCCTCGTCGGGCAGCGTGCTGCTGTTTAACGAAGAGCGCACGGAACGGATCCGGGTGGTCGCTACCGGTCATGCCGCCGGGTTGCTCGGTTCCCGAAACCCGATCGGCGATGGAGCGGCCGGTGAGGTATGGCGAACTGGAAAATTGGTCTGGATCAATAATTACAAAGCCTGGTCCGGCCGTGTCGAGCCGGCCTCCGGAGTTGCCGAGGCTGTTGTTTATTTTCCCCTGAAAAGCAATGCTGAAGTGGTTGGGGTGATTGGACTCTGGCATACGGAAAAAGGAAAGGTTTTCCTCGAACGGGATGTTGCTGTCATTGAACAGTTGGCCAGCCTGGCCTCGATTGCTTATGAAACGGCATTCCTCTACCGTGAAGCCAAGCGGGAGATCGCTGAAAGGGTAGAGGCTGAAAGACTGTTGCAGTTTCGCTCGTTTCATGATTCGCTGACCGGCCTTTACAACCGGACGTATTTCGAGGAAGAAATGCGCCGGCTCGATATGCGAAGAAACGGGTCGGTTACCGTCTTTGTCGTTGATGTGGACGGACTTAAACTGATTAATGATACTTTGGGTCATGATCGCGGTGACCTGTTGTTGGCAAAGGTCGCGCAGCTTTTGCAGTCCTGTTTCCGCGAGTCGGATATCGTTTCCCGGATCGGCGGCGACGAATTTGCCGCGTTGATCGCAGAGGCCGGTGAGCCGGAAGCCAAACTGATTTACTCGCGAATCTATCAGGAAATTGAGCGATGGAACAATGCTAAAGACCAGGAAATTCTCAGCTTATCGGTCGGATTTTCCTCGTCAGCACATCCGGAGACCAAGATGCGGGAACTGTTTAAGCGCGCTGATGATAATATGTACCGGGAAAAGCTGCATCGCCGACAAAGCAATCGCAGCGCCATCGTGGAAACCGTCATGAAGCTGCTGGAAGCGCGTGATTTTATTACGGAAGGTCACGCGGACCGCATGCAGGAACTGGTGGTGAAGCTGAGTCTTGCGCTCAATTTCTCGGAAGCCCGCTTGGCGGATATGCGTTTATTTGCAAAGTTTCATGACGTCGGCAAGGTCGGGATTCCCGACCGGATTCTCTTGAAAGAGGGGCCGCTTGACCCCGACGAAAAAGCGGAAATGCAAAGACATTGCGAGATCGGCTTTCGTATCGCGCAATCGGCGACAGACTTGCTGCCGATTGCCGAATGGGTGTTAAAGCATCAGGAATGGTGGAATGGTCAGGGCTATCCGCTCGGAATCAGTGGCGAAGATATTCCTGTAGAGTGTCGGATTTTATCGATAGTGGATGCATATGATGCGATGACCAGCGACCGGCCTTATCGAAAAGCTATGCCGAAGGACCGCGCGATCGAGGAGCTGCGTCGCTGTGCAGGCAGCCAATTTGACCCGGAACTGGTCGAACGTTTCATTGCACTGCTTTAATGAGGGACGGGCA
>CAZOJA010000019.1:0-19601 GCA_964579955.1 uncultured Veillonellaceae bacterium
GCGCAAGGCCACTCCCTTGTCTTCCAGCAATACGCCATAGTCACGCGACACCTGTTTGGTCATGTCAGCCGCCAGAGGATAGTTTAAGCCGCCCAGACCGCCATCGGCCACCGGAGCCTTGATCCAGGCGCGATGACAAAAAACGCTGTCCGTACTGACGCCGAGGATCTCCGTATTCAATTCGGCAAACTCCGCCAGCCGTGAATTGAACCCGCGTATTTCCGTCGGGCAGACGAATGTGAAATCCAGCGGATAGAAGAACAAAATCAACCACTTGCCCAGATAATCCGATAGTTTTGCCTTATGATCCAACGTATCGAGATTCTTTGTCGTCTCCATGCAAAAATCCGGGGCCTTCTGTCCAATCATCACTGTCATCTTATTTCCTCCCTCATTGTTTTTCTCGACCTATTCATCGCCAAAACAGACGCCGATCGCTCGCCCGGCCAATACCAGTTGATCGTCCGGCGGCACATTGTGCGGCTTGCCGACAACATCTTCAATCGGAACCGAAGTGATCTGATTTTTTTGTAATGCGACCATCCGTCCGAATTCACCGCGCATGATGCAATCGACAGCTGCCACCCCGTAGCGGGTTGCCAGCACCCGGTCATAGGCCGTCGGCGTGCCGCCCCGTTGCAAATGACCCAGCACGGTGCAACGCGACTCGATTTCCGTGCGCTTTTCAATCTCCATTGCCAATTTTTCGCCGACGCCGCCCAGGCGGATTTTTTCCGGGCTGTCCTCGACAATCCGCTTGACCGTCATCTCGCCGCCCTGTGGCAAGGCGCCCTCGGCCACAACGACGATGCTGAATCGTTTGCCGCGTTCGACCCGGTCGCGGACTTTGCGGATGATCACATCCATGCTAAAGGGAATCTCCGGTATCAGAATCACATCCGCCCCGCCGGCCATGCCGGCATGCAAAGCGATCCAGCCTGCATACCGCCCCATGACTTCCAGGATCATCACCCGGTGATGCGATTCCGCCGTGGTATGCAACCGATCCAGCGCCCAGCTGGCGACACCGACCGCTGAATCAAAACCAAACGTTCTTTCCGTGCAGGGGATATCATTGTCAATCGTCTTCGGAACACCGATGACTTTCACGCCGATTTTCCCCAGTTCCAGTCCGACGGCATGCGTTCCGTCACCGCCGATCATCACCAACGCCTGTATGTTGTTCCCTTTCAGGTTTTCCAGGATACGGTCCGACATGTTGCGAAAAACATATTTGCCGTTCTCTTCCACCCGATAATGGAATGGATTGTCCCGGTTGGTCGTGCCGAGAATCGTACCGCCTCGCGGCAAAATTCCAGCCACATCCTTGTCGCGCATGGTAACCACCATGTCTTCCACCAGGCCCTGGAATCCGTTCTGGATTCCTTTGACAGTCATTCCTTTGCTAAGAGCCGATCGGACCACGCCACGAATTACCGCATTCAGTCCCGGACAATCCCCCCCGCCGGTTAACACGCCAATGGTATTAATCTCAGGCACAATGGACTCCTCCTCATGCATATTGCACTAAATCGCCGCGCACACTGACATTACTCGATCTGAACGATGGTCAAGCCTGTTGCGTCATAGACTTTGGGGTCGGGAACGCCGCTGGCCGCAATCGTGAGTTTTTGTCCGTCATATTGCCCAGGCCAGGCCGCCACGACGGAAAACTTTCGGCCAAGATGCTTCAGCAGATTCAAGGGATCAACCTGCAACACCGGTGCAAACAGAACCTGCATATCATCGAGAACCACCACTTCAGCGCCAAGTGCATCGAGCGATTTGGCAATCAGGCCGGTCGCTTCCTGCGCTCTGACTTTGGGAACCATCTCCAGCAATTCTTCCGTCAAAAATGTCCTGCAATTGACATACTTCCAGCCACGGATTGTTGAAAGTTCCCGCAGCAGTTTGCTTTTGCCGCTGCCTGGCTTCCCCACCAGTAATACCAGTCGTTCAGCCGACTTTTGCCCATCCCTGACGGTCTCGACGATTCGTTGAATAATCATCGCGAATGGCCCCCTCGCCTTTTTTGGGTTTCGAAACCCTTCATGTTATTTTTCGCCGCCCAAGGCGGAATCCCCTCTCTGATGCAAAAAAAACTGGGCCAATACCTACGCAAGGTATCGTCCCAGTCCTGCTGCTTGCTCAATCACTCATATCATCGTACGTGTGCAGTTCGTTTTGCAGTTCTTTGTTCAGCCCGGCCAAACTTTTGTAGACGCCGCGGATATCCAGGTCGTCGGCGCGGTTGTCCAGATATCGTTCCAGCTTCCGTTTCACCCGCTGCAGGGCATTGTCGATCGACTTGACATGGCGGGTCAGTTCCACGGCGATTTCCTGATATGACTTACCATCAAGATAAGACATCAGGACTTTCCACTCCAAGTCACTGAGAATCTCGCCCATTTTTTCTTCAATGTCGATGAACTCTTCCCGACTGATCACCAGTTCTTCCGGGTCCGATATCTTGGAACCTGACAGAACGTCAAGCAGGGTCCGGTCAGAATCTTCATCATAAATCGGCTTGTTGAGCGATACATAAGAGTTGAGCGGAATATGTTTCTGGCGGGTCGCGGTCTTGATCGCGGTGATAATCTGGCGGGTTACGCATAGTTCGGCAAACGCCCGGAAAGAGGAAAGTTTGTCGTTGCGAAAGTCGCGGATGGCCTTGTAAAGTCCGATCATGCCTTCTTGAATGATATCTTCCCGCTCGGCGCCGATCAAAAAATACGACCGCGCCTTGGCTCTGACAAAATTACGGTATTTATTGATCAAAAACACCAATGCTTCTTCATTGTCGTTGTCTTTTGCATCCAAGACAATCTCTTCATCGGTAAGGGCCTCATAATTACAGTACCGCATTGAATCGCCTCCATCATGAGATGCTGCAAACCTGGCCCACGGCATCAGAAACATCGTCACTTCCGAGAATCATTATATATTGAGAGTTCCTGTGAGTCAAGGCATGCGCCAATTACAAACCCCGCTGGCGAAGCAGTTCATACAGCAGGATCGCACTGGCAACGGACGCATTGAGAGACTGAACTTTGCCGCGCATGGGGATCCTCACCAGAGAATCACAGCGCTCGCGGGTCAGGTGGGCCATCCCTTCGCCTTCATCGCCAATTACAATCACGACCGGTCCTGTCAGGTCGACATCCTGAAAAGCAACGCCCCGTTCCGGGTCGGCGCCGACAACCCAAAACCCCTGTTTCTTTAATTCTTCCAAAGTGCGGGCCACATTGCCGATTTGCGCAACTTTTACATATTCGATGGCCCCGGCCGAGGCCTTGGCCACCGCAGCCGACAGCTGACAACTGCGACGTTGCGGAATCAGTACGCCATGAGCTCCTGCCGCATCTACCGTCCGCAGGACCGCTCCCAGGTTTTGCGGATCTTTCAATTGATCAAGCAAAACCAGACAGGGCTTTTCATCGCGCGCCTCCGCCAACGCCAACATATCTTCCACCGATGAATAGGCAACAGGGGAAACCATCGCCACAACGCCCTGGGTTCTGACACCCAGGCTCATGGCTTCCAGTTTGGCGGTTTCCGTCGTTTGCACCGGAATCCCTTTTTCTTTTGCCAAAGCAATAATTTCGCGAATCGACCCCTGGTGCTCGCCTGCGGCGATGAACACCTTGCTGATGGGACGTCCGCTACGCAACGCTTCCATCACCGGATTGCGGCCGGAAAGAAAGTCGGTTTCCTTGAGTGGCGGCGTATTCGTCGGGCTTTTCGCCTTTGCTGCAAACCCCGGTTTTCCTCCCTCCGGGCGAACGGAGGGACGCGCCGGCCGCTCTCCCTTGACCAAAGGTTTTCCAGCAGCGCGTTCTTTGAACGCAGGTCTTGCCGGATCCGCAGGACGCGCCGGGCCGGTGCGCGGCCGATCGGATTGGATACCGGGTGAGGAGTTCTTGCGAGCCGGGTTGCCAACCGGGCGCGGCGTTCTTCCACGGGTACTCATTTTTGGGTCTTGGTCGCTGCCTTTGCCTGGATTTTTTGGAGTCGTCCGCAACTTAAATCCCCCTCTCTACAATAGCCGCCGCTGACGCAGGTCGGCCCCGCCTTGCTGAATAGCAGCGGCGCGACCTTGCGCACCTCCGCCAACATCAGCTCAGCCATCTTTCTAATTTCCCACTGGGCCCGGGCGCAGCAGCGCAGTTCAAAAAAATTGAACAGAGCCCGCGCGTTCATGGTTACCAATATCTTGGTCTCCGTCGCATTCGTCAGACAATAGCGGGCATCTTCCTGGTGCACGCCCATAGCCGTCAGCTCGGCGTATACCGTGCGGACTTCTTCCATCAGACTTTCAAATCTCTCTCTGGCTGAGGGATTCGCGGCAATCGTGGGCGGAACGATGAATTCGAATTCATGCTCCTTGACGTAACGCTGCGACTGCTGACTGTAGGAAGCGATCCGATGACGAACCAGCTGATGGGTCAAGACACGCGAAACGCCTTCGATGGCAAAAGTGAAACTGACATGCTCCAACGTCGAAAAATGCCCCATCGCCAGGATTTTTTCAACCAACGCCTGTACCTGTTTTTCCGATAATCGCTCTTCCAGCTCCGCTGCGCCAATCGGCGAGTAACACAACCGGGCCGCCATCGCCACTTTGCGCTCGGCTTCCGGCGTATAAGATATCAAACCAACATTCACACTTTGACGCCTCCTTCGGCTTCGGTCAGCAAACTGCGGCACATCGAACCCGCCACTTGTTGCAAGATTTGTTCCAGTCGCGACTGTTGCCGGCTGAGGTACAGATAGCCCAACAACGCCTCCAGCGCGGTGCTTGAACGATACTCGGCGATGGATGCGTTGCGGGGAACCCGCGACTTGGCATTTCTACCCCGCCTTACCACTGCAAGCTCGACTTCGTCGAGTGACGCCTCGATGCAACGCAAAGCCTGGGCCTGCAAAGGCGCAGAGGCCATCCGGGCCAACAGGGTGTGCAGGACCTGCACTTTATTACCTTCCACCGCCAGCATTGCCGTGCGAAAATGCAGTGAAAAAACGGCATCACCCACATAGGCCAGGATCAGCGCCGGCAATTGTTCCGGATTCTCTATCGGCGCCGGAACGCACAAGCGTTGCTCGATATCGAGCAAATCCCGTTGCAGGCAGGCCTGAAAATCAGCGAATTTCAACTGCGTTTCCAGCGGGGACCTTGCGGCGAGTCCTCGACCACGATGCCGGCTGCCTGCAGCCCATTGCGGATCGAGTCGGCCGTTGCCCAATCCTTACGTTCCCTTGCAGTCTGGCGCAATCCCAGCAACAGGTCCATCAGGGCCGTCACCAGTTTTTCATCCGCCGCCTCGTTGGCCGGTGTCTCATCAACCACCAGGCCCAAGGCTTCGGTCATATCCACCAGCGCTTCGACAGCCTGCCTGATTCCTGCCAGATCGGCGTTGGCATCCCCTTTGGCCGCTGCCTGGCAAGCCCCGTTCAGCGTCTTGGTCAAACCGAACAGGCTGCTGATGGCCAACGCCGTGTTAAAATCATCCGCCATGGCGGCTTCATATTCTTCGCAGGTTGTCGTAACCGCCTTTGCCAGTTCCGGGTCGCCTGGCCCCGCTGTCAGATCCGTCCGTTTCAATACTTCGCGGGCCGTCTTGATTGCCGTTACCAGTCTGGTCCATGCCTTTTCCGCTTCAGTCAACCGTTCATCGCTAAAATCAAGCGGGCTCCGGTAATGGGTGGAAAGAATGAAGAACCGCAGCACCATCGGCCGGAAATGGGCCAGGATATCTTTGACCAGGAAAAAATTGCCCAGCGACTTGCTCATTTTTTCCGAATTAACCGTGACAAAACCATTGTGGATCCAGTAGCGGACAAACGGCGAACAACCGGTGAACGCCTCCGATTGGGCCACTTCATTTTCATGATGCGGAAAAATCAGATCACTGCCGCCGCCGTGGAAGTCAAAGCCGCAGCCCAGATATTTATACGACATCGCGCTGCATTCGATATGCCATCCGGGACGCCCTTTCCCCCAGGGGCTTTCCCAGAAGGGTTCACCCGGTTTGGCGCTTTTCCAGAGAGCGAAATCCATGGGATGACGTTTCCGCTCATCCACCTCGACCCGGGCCCCTGCCTCCATTCCCTCCAGCGTGCGTCCGCTCAATTGTCCGTAGCTTTCAAAACTTTGCACGCTGAAATAGACGTCCCCGTCGACCACGTAAGCGTGTCCTTTTTCAATCAGCCTTGCAACCATATCGATGATTTCCTGCATATGGCCGGAAACGGTCGGATAACGGTCGACCCGCCGCACATTCAGGCTGTCCATCACTTGATAATACGCTTCGATATAGCGTCCGGCCAGTTTATCCCAGGAAATCCCCTCTTTAGCCGCCGCATCGATGATCTTGTCATCCACGTCGGTGAAATTCTGGATGTGGGTCACTTGCAGGCCTTGCCGTTCGAAATACCGATGAATCACATCCCAAATGATAAACGGCCGCGCATTGCCGATGTGCGGGTGGTTGTAAGGCGTGACTCCGCAGACGTATATTTTGACTTTACCGGGTTCAACCGGCTGAAACAGCTCTTTTTCACGGGTCAGGGTATTGTATACTTTCAGTTCCACTTCTCGCCCTCCTTCAGTTAAGCCCGCAACACGCAAGCGAGGTCCAGTCAGTTCACCAAAGCCAGCGAACGGCGAATACGCGCGGTCGTGCGCGCCACGCCCAGCAAAGGAATCAGGGCAATCAACTCGGGGCCGTGCATCTTGCCTGTGAGAGCTACCCGCACCGGCATGAACACTTTTTTACCGCCCAGTTTGAGTTCTTTGCCCACGGCTTTCAATGCCGCCTGTACCTGTTCAGCGCTGACGCTCTCCAACTCCGCCAGTTTATTCAAAAAAGCCTCCATAACCTGCGGGACGTCCGGATCACGCAAAATGTCGGCAGTCTCGTCATTTTCCATCGTTATCTCGTCTTGGAAAAATACTGCCGCATGTTCGGGAATCTGGGCCGCAAAGCTTACATACTCCCTCACGGCGCCAACTACCTGTTTTACCCATTCGTAGCGTTCCGTACCCAGTTCCCCGGTCACCAGCCCCGCTTCACGCAAATGCGGCAATGCCAATTCGGTAAGGCGGTCCAGATCCAATCGTTTCAGGTAATGGGAATTGATCCAGTTCAATTTGTCGATATCAAATACGGCCGGATTCTTCGCCACGTGATCCAAAGAAAACAGTTCGATCAGTTCGGCGCTGGAGAAGATCTCCTGTTCGCCCACCGGCGACCAGCCAAGCAAGGCGAGAAAGTTGACCACCGCTTCCGGCAGGTAGCCTAGTGCTTTATACTGCTCGACCGAGGTCGCGCCGTGCCGTTTGCTCATTTTGCTGCGATCCTTGCCAAGAATCAGAGAGATGTGGCCAAAAACCGGCAAAGAAAAACCCAGCGCCTGATAGAGCAGGATTTGTCGCGGCGTATTGGATAAATGTTCCTCCGCCCTTATGACATGGGTAATCTGCATCAAGGCGTCATCGAGCACCACCGCATAATTATAGACAGGGATTCCGTCCGATTTGACGATGACGTAATCGCCGATTCCGTTGGAATCGAAACTTACTACACCACGAACGGCATCAATAAAGGTGATGTCCTGATTGTCCGGCACCCGGAATCGCACTGTCGGTTTGCGGCCCTCGGCCAGCAGCGCCGTTTCCTGCTCCGACGTCAGGTGACGGCACTTCCCAAGGTATCGGGGTGTTTTGCCTTCACTCATCAACTGCTGACGTTCCGCCTCAAGTTCCTGGTCGCTGCAGTAGCAGCGATAGGCCTTGCCTGAGGCCAGCAAGCGCTCGGTATACCCGGCATAAATCGGCAACCGCTCGGTTTGGCGATAAGGGCCAAACTCCCCGCCAACGTCGATTCCTTCGTCCCAGTCGATACCCAGCCATTTCAATGCGTTCTTGATATTCTCTTCCGATTCGCGGCTTGATCGCTCCAGGTCGGTATCCTCGATCCGTAAAATCAGCTTGCCGCCGGTTTTACGGGCCAGCAGCCAATTAAACAGAGCCGACCGAGCGCCGCCAATATGGAACGGGCCTGTCGGACTCGGAGCGAAACGCACGCGCATTGCGACATCAGACATTTTATCCACCTAACCTTCCGGTGCTTTTGTTTATCCGATCATGACAACCGCCTGAGCGGCTATTCCTTCCTTGCGGCCGACAAAGCCCAAACGTTCGGTTGTCGTGGCTTTGACATTGACCTGTGAAACGGCAATACCCACTGCTTCGGCAATCGCCGTGTTCATTGCGCCGATGTAAGGCGCCAGTTTCGGCTCCTGCGCCGCAATCACCGCATCGATGTTTTGGGTCCGATACCCGGTTTCATCGAGTTTGCGGCAGACCTCGCGCAAGAGCAGCAGGCTGGAAATCCCTTTGTAACGCGGATCGGTATCGGGAAAATGCTTGCCGATGTCGCCCAGTCCCGCTGCGCCTAGCAACGCATCGGAGATCGCGTGCAACAGAACATCGGCATCCGAATGCCCTTCCAATCCCCGGTCATAAGGAACCTCAACGCCACCCAGCATCAACGGCCGACCGGCAACGAACTGGTGAACATCGTATCCGAAACCGACTCGCGGCATGCGCCGACCTCTCCTTTCGGCAGCCACCGCTTCCGCCAGCACCAGGTCTTCCGGCGTGGTGACCTTAAAATTGAAATACGAACCGCGGACCAGGCTGACACTGCCGCCAGCCCATTCCACCAGCGCCGCGTCATCGGTTGCGGTCACCCCTGCGGCGGCGGCCCGGGCATGCGCAGCGAGCAGCAAGTCCCGGCGGAAAGTCTGCGGCGTCTGCACCTGCCAAAGACAGGACCGGTCCAGCGTCAGTTCGACGTTGCCGCCTGCATCGGAGCGTTTGATCGTGTCCTTGACCGGCGCCGCGACAACGGCCGCGCCGACTTCGGCAGCCATCCGCATCGACTGCAGGACGCAAGCCGGCTCCGCAAAAGGCCGGGCGCCATCGTGCACCATGACAAGTTCAACCGAAGGGAAGACCATCGCCAGTGCGTTTCGCACCGAATCTTGCCGCTCAGCCCCACCGGCAACGATTTGCCAGGGAATATCAACCACCGTCTGCTGAAGCAACGCCGACACCCGGTCCGCGTTGCCAGGCGATACGGTCACCAGAATCTGCCGAATCTGCGGCAACTGCGTGAAAACATTGATCGTGTTCCACAAGACCGGCTTGCCGGCCAACAAGGCAAACTGCTTGTCGACCCCCGCGCCCATACGGCTGGAACTGCCGGCTGCCGCAATAATCAGGGCCGTCGACAGCTTTGCGTCATCCATGGCAGCGCTCCTATGCTTTTTGGGCCTTGGCCCAGGAATCGCGCAGCGACACAATACGGTTAAATACCGGCGCCTCCGGCTTCGAATCGATATCGAGGCAGAAATAGCCGTGTCGCAGGAACTGGAACCGGCTTCCCATCGTCGCTTCGGCCAAAGCCGGCTCAACCATCGCCCGGGACAAAACCGTGAGCGAATCCGGGTTCACCCTGCTGCCGGCAGACTCGTCGGTTGCGTCCGCTTCATCCTCCACCAGCAGATGATCATAAAGACGCACTTCGACCGGCTTGGCATGCGGCGCCGACACCCAGTGCAGGGTCCCTTTGACCTTGCGGCCGCTAGCCGCACCGCCACTCTTGGTTTCCGGGTCATAGCTGCAACGCAGTTCCAAGATTTCACCGCTTTGTTCGTCTTTGACGACTTGTTCGCATTTTATGATGTAAGCGTGCTTCAACCGTACTTCGCGACCTGGCGCCAAGCGGAAAAACTTACCGGGCGGATTCTCCATGAAATCATCCTGTTCAATATACAATTCCCGCGAAAACGGCAGCTTGCGCGACCCCATCGCCGGATTCTCCGGATTGTTTTCCGCTTCCAGTTCTTCCACTTGCCCCGCCGGGTAATTTTCGATGACCACTTTCAGCGGCCGCAGCACAGCCATCGCCCGATCCGCCCGCAGGTTGAGGTCCTCGCGCACGCAGTGCTCCAGCAGTTCATAGTCGACGGTGCTGTTGCTTTTGGCCACACCGATCCGCTCACAGAAATCGCGGATCGCCTCCGGAGTGAAGCCGCGCCGGCGCAGGCCGGAAATCGTCGGCATCCGCGGATCATCCCAGCCGCCGACTTGTTTCTGTTCGACCAGTTCGCGCAGTTTACGCTTACTCATCACCGCACGGGTCAGACTCAGTCTGGCAAATTCAATCTGCTGCGGATGGTAAATGCCTAGCGTCTCGACGCACCAGTCGTATAACGGCCGGTGATCTTCAAATTCCAGCGTGCAGATCGAATGGGTGATCTTTTCGATCGCATCCGACAGGGGATGCGCGTAATCATACATCGGATAAATGCACCAGGCATCGCCGGTACGATGGTGGGTGGCCCGCAGGATCCGGTACAGCACAGGATCACGCATATTGATATTGGGCGAAGACATATCGATCTTGGCCCGCAAGGTCTTAGAACCATCGGGAAACTCGCCGGCTTTCATGCGGTTGAACAAGTCAAGGTTCTCTTCGACCGAGCGTTCGCGAAACGGGCTGTTCTTTCCCGGTTCAGTCAAGGTCCCGCGATGCTCCCGAATCTGCTGCGCGGTCAGATCACAAACGTACGCTTTACCCATGCGGATCAGTTGCAGGGCATACTCGTACAACTGGGGAAAGTAGTCGGAAGCGTAATACATCCGGTCGCCCCAGTCAAAACCAAGCCATCGGACATCTTCCTGGATCGAATCGACATATTCGACCTCTTCCTTGCTCGGGTTCGTGTCGTCAAACCGCAAATTGCACAGTCCGCCGTTCTCGGCCGCAATGCCGAAATTCAGGCAGATGGACTTCGCATGACCGATATGCAGATAGCCGTTCGGCTCCGGCGGAAAGCGGGTATGCACCCGATTGCCGTATTTGCCGGTTTTGGCATCCTCGTTGATGATGTTTTGAATAAAATTGGCGGGAAGTGTCCCTGTCGGCGCAACCATGAAACCGCTCCTCTACACCGTTATTGCTACTTCAGCTTTGCAAAGATCATCCGTCCGGCAGCCGTCTGCAGCACGGACGTCACCAGCACGTCAACCGTATCGCCCAGATGTTTCCGGCCATTATCGACGACGATCATCGTGCCGTCATCCAGATAAGCGACGCCCTGCCCGGCTTCCTTACCGTCCTTGACCACATGCACCAGCATTTCTTCGCCCGGCAACACCACCGGTTTGACGGCATTGGCCAGTTCGTTGATGTTCATGACCGTGACGCCTTGCAGTTCGGCCACCTTGTTCAGGTTGTAATCGTTGGTGAGGATCTTTCCTTTGATCAACTGGCCCAGACGAACCAGCTTGGCATCGACTTCCGCCACATCCTCAAAGTTGCGGTTATCGATCTGAACCACCACATTCTTTTCTTTTTGGATCCGGTTCAGGATGTCAAGCCCGCGTCGGCCGCGATTCCGTTTCAGCAGGTCTGACGAATCGGCGATGTGTTGCAGTTCTTCCAGGACGAACCCCGGCACCAGCAATACCCCTTCGATGAACCCGCTCTGGCAGATATCGGCGATCCGACCGTCGATAATCACGCTGGTGTCAAGAATCTTGAACTGGCCCGGTTGAACCGCCGGTTTCTCCTTGTTTCTGTCCTTGCCGCCGAACATCGCCGGCAACGACAGGTTGGACAGCTCTTCCCGTTTGCGGATGGCTACATTGAGCCCGGTATAGCCGAGAATGATACTGAGAAAAACCGGAATGTACTTGCCGACGAACGGCACCGGCACGAAAGCAGCTCCTAATAAATTAGCAATAATAAGACCAGCGCCCAGACCCAGTAAACCAGCCAATACATCGTTCAACGGCATTTTCATCAGCTTGGTTTCCATCCAGACAGAATAACGCCAAACAAAACCACTCAACCAGGGGGAAAGAATATAGCCGAGCAATGCTCCAAGCAAGCCGCCAACCAGGTAAAACACAATGGTGCCAACGGTCACGCCAAAAAAACCAATTCGGGCAAAATCAGGCAACGCGCCCTGCGGCACCATCAGCAACACCCTGTCGGCCGTCAACAGACCACCAATTCCCGCCAAAACTGTTATGATGATTCGCAACGTTTTTTCGATCACTGTTTCACCTCCTCCTTTCAAGCTAATACTCATATTTTATTTATTATAGTAGAAATCTTGGTTTGCGCCAAGCATTAAACTGTAGCCGTTTTAGCATAACCCCTGCTTTGACAAGCGCTTACAACCCAATCTGCACAAATAAAAAAAGGGCGTCATCCGCCCGTCGAAAACTCGGCAAAGATGGAATCCAAGCTCTCAGCGATGGCTTCTGCATCTTTTCGGCACACCAAAACCAATTCACTGACTAAAATTTGCCGGGCTGTATCAAGCAACCGACGCTCACCCGTAGACAGTTTTTTGATCCGATCCTGAATCGTCAAATTGCGGACCACTTCTGCCACTTCATGAATGTTGCCGCTTTTGATTTTTGCAAGGTTGATGTTGAAACGACGGTTCCAGTTCACACAGGGTTGACTGGGCGCCATGCGCAACGTGCAAAACACTTCGTCGACTTCCGTCTCGCAAATCACTTCGCGCAAACCAACATGCTCCACATTATTTAGCGGAATCATTACCCGCATCCCACCATAGGGCATTGTGAGAATAAAATATTCCCGACGCTCTCCCATCACTTCATGTTCTTCCACTGCCTCAATGACGCCCGCGCCATGCATCGGATAGACAACCTTGTCACCAACTGCCAGCATTTTGCACCTCCGCAACGGAACACTTCTTTGGAATCATAAAAGGATTATACCATGCGTGTCTAATTTTGTCAAAATCGGTATTGTAACACGGCCACCACACCTCTGTCAACAAAGTAAAGCAAGCAGCTGTTCCGCTTGACAAGGATTCCGCCCCGTCTATATAATAAAACTCAGAGTGAGGTGCTATCGCAATTGCAGGAAAAGTCATGCATCGATTTTCAGACTGCGGTCGAAGAATATTTGATCCGGCATCGCAGCATCCTGGATGTCCTTACCAAGCATCAGGAAGCCACCGCCCGGGTCAATCGGGCCGTTGCCAAGGCCGTGACCGAATGCGGTTGCATATCGATCATCGCCGAACGGCAAAGAATTCCGCTGGATGCCGAGTATAACAACTTGAAGTCTTTCATGTCCTCGCATCTCGAGGGTGAGTTGTGTGAAAACTGTCGTGACATCCTGATAAACGAACTGGGGCATTCGTTGTTCTACCTGACGGCCCTCTGCAATTTGACCGGACTGGATTTGCAGACCGTATTGCAGCATGAAACAAAAAACGTGCGTACCCTGGGCATTTTCAATCTTTCCTGACACAGGGACTTACGTATTTATTTTTCGCAAAAGCCAAAGACTCCTCGGCGTTTATTCCGGCGAGTCTTTTCATTTTCGGCAGCGACCCGAACCAGGCGCCGCATCGGAAAAGCAAGGAGGAACCGCGTCATGTACGAATGGAAAGAAGAGTATGTCCTGGGGATTGAGGAAATCGACAACCAGCACCGTCGTTTGATAGAAATCGCCAATCAGATTTACGCCCTCATGCAGGATCAATGGCGCACCGACAAGTACAATCAAATCCTTGAGGTGCTGACCGAACTGAAAGATTACACAGTATATCATTTTAAAGCCGAGGAAGAATACATGACTAAAATCGGCTACAAGAAACGGTTTTCCCATGCGCTTGAACACAGTGCCTTCGTTGCCAAATTAAACGCGGTTGACCTGAGCGAAATCGACGAGTCGCAGGATAAGTATCTGCTCGAATTGCTGGGGGTCATCACCGACTGGGTCGTAAAACACATTATGACGACGGACCGTTTGTACGCAGTATAAATCGGACTGAATTCGGACTGAATATGGAATTGGATTTGGAAAAGGCGCCGCGGACTTAACCGCAGGCGCCTTTTTGTCAGCGTACTCGATGGTTCAGACCGTGTTTTCAAACAAGGTCCGCTCACGCAGCCGTTTAATTCCTTCGCGAATCGCTTTTGCCCTGGCGCTGCCAACCCCGTCCACTTCATCCAGTTCCGCCGGGGAGGCGCTATAAATGCGACTGATATTCTTAAAGTGCAACACGATGTTTTCGACCACCAGACTGGGAAGACGGGGAATCTGACGCATGATCCGGTATCCGCGCGGAATCACCGGCAGATCCATCGTACTTGGCGTAATGCTGTAACCCAGCAATCTCCCCACCGAATAACGTTCCAGACTTTCCTCCGGCAGTGCCCGCAGTTGCTCACGCACTTCCGAGTGCACCGTCGGGTCCCATTCTGTGCAATAATCCTGAATCAAATCCCATACGCCCAGGTTTCCTGGCATGATCTCTTCCATCTGCATACTCACCAGTCGACCTTCACTGCCCAATTCAATGATATTCTGTTCGATTTCCCTGGCGATCCGGCTCACCCGCTCGCCACGAATCAGCACATCGACAACATCGTTCAATGTTGCCAGTTCGTCCAGTTCCAACACGTTGAGCATTGCCAGGCTTTTTGCCAGAGCTTGCCTGTAGCGTTCCAGTGTGTGCAGCGCCTGGTTGGACCGGGACAAGAGAAAGGTGATGTCCTTCAATGTATAGCGCAGACTGCCCAGATACATCGTGATGATGTTGCGCCGGTGCGATATGGCTACAACCAACGCACCGGTCTGTTTGGCCGCCCGTTCGGCGGTACGGTGGCGGGTGCCGGTTTCCGTTGTCGGCAGCGTCGGGTCGGGAATCAGTTGCGCGTTGACATGCAGGATGCGTTTGCCGTCGCTCGACATCACCAACGCTCCGTCCATTTTGGCCAGCTCATAAAAATTCGATGGTGTATATTCCACATTAATGGCAAACCCGCAGTCAACGATACGCAGCGACTCCGGCGAATCATCCAGCAACACCAATGCGCCCATCTTGGCCCGCAAGATGTTCTCCAAGCCATCTCGCAAAGCCGTGCCAGGCGCTATCTTTTTCAGCATTTTGATGAAGCGGGCATCCCAGAGTTTCGCTTCGGTTGTCATTGTCGTCATGGCAATCCCACCTCCAGCGCTTGCGATACATTCTTAACGCCAATCAGTTTCACGTCCAACGATTCTTTCTGCAACTCCGCAAGATTAGCCCAGGGAATCATGATCGCGGCAAAACCCAGGTTTGCAGCTTCCCGCACCCGCTGTAAGACACGAGGGACCGGCCGGATTTCGCCACTTAATCCAACTTCGCCGAAAGCAACCATGTTTTGGAGCAGCGGTCGATCCCGCAGACTCGAGGCAACCGCCAATACGACCGCCAGGTCGGCGGCAGGCTCCACCAGGCGAAACCCTCCGACCGCGTTCAGATATACATCCTGATTGCCAAGCATCATTCCCTGTCGTTTTTCCAGCACCGCCAGCAACAACCCCAGGCGGTTGGCGTCGAATCCGACCGTGGTTCGCCGCGGCAGCCCAAAGCAGGTCGTTGACACCAACGCCTGGATCTCGATCAGCAGGGGGCGAATCCCTTCCAGGCAAGCCGTGACCACCGAGCCCGACACCGGTCCGCTGCGCCCGGCAAGCAAAAACTGCGACGGGTTGCGCACTTCCACCAAGCCTTCCTGCTCCATCGAAAAAATGCCACTCTCTGCGATCGTCCCGAAACGGTTCTTGATTGGACGCAACACCCGGAACGCATAATTCCGTTCGCCCTCGAAATAAAGCACCGTGTCGACCATATGCTCCAGCAGACGCGGCCCGGCAATATTGCCATCCTTGGTCACATGGCCGACAATCATCACCGGGATATTGTTGTCTTTGGCAAACCGCAACAAGCGGCCTGTAGATTCGCGCACTTGACTGACACTGCCGGCCGCCCCGGGCGACTCCGGACAAAAAACCGTCTGGATCGAGTCGATAACCAGCATGGCAGGCAACATCTTTAGGGCTTCCGCCAAAATATTGTCGAGATTGGTTTCCGCCATAATCCACATTTTCTCTTCCACCGCACCGGTGCGTCGCGCTCGCAGACCCGTCTGGGCCGCCGATTCCTCACCGGAAACATATAGCACTTTTCCGTTGCGGCCAGAAAATCGGGCTGCAGCCGACAACAACAGGGTGGATTTGCCGATCCCCGGATCGCCGCCGATCAGCACCAGCGAGCCTTCCACCACGCCGCCGCCCAGCACCCGGTCCAGTTCGGCGATACCGGTCGGTTTTCGCAGTTCGCCCGACCCGGTAAACTCTTTCAACAACTGCGGTTTGGCGCTCGGAACCGCAACAGCGGACACTGCCCTGCCGGGCTGGATTTTTTCTTCCTCCATCGAATTCCATGCGCTACACCCGGGGCAGCGGCCAACCCAACGCGGGGAGTCGAAACCGCATTCGCGGCAGACAAAAACACTCCTGGACTTAGCCAATGATTTAGGGCTCCTCTCCTGCCAAACGAAAATTCAGCGATTGCCGAGAATTAATATGAAACGAAAAACACTCATTGATGTTTCATGAGTGTTTTTCGCCAGGCATCCTATTTTTCCCTGCTAAACGACCAAGATTCAATTATGATTTGCACCGCAAAGCCAAACTTCCGTCTTCGTCCGTGCCTACCAGCACCGTGTCACCGGCTTTGATCTCTCGCCGCAACAACATATCTGTCACCACATCCTCGACCATCCGCTGAATTGCCCGGCGCAAAGGCCGCGCACCATAAGCCGGGTCCAATCCCTTGCGCAGGATCTCCGTCTTTGCCGCATCGGTGACTTCCATCGCGATCTGACTGTCTTTCAGGCGTTTTGCCACTTCCGTCAGCATGATGTCGATGATCTGCTTCAGTTCGCTATCCGACAGGCTGGAGAACACGATCACCTCATCAATCCGGTTCAAGAATTCCGGCCGGAATGTTTTTTTGGCTTCTTCGACAACTCTTGTTTTAGCGGCGCTATTCTCCGTCCGGTCGACCTTTTCGGTCGAGAAGCCGAGCGGCGCCCCCTCCTGGCGGAAATGCCGGGAACCGACATTGGACGTCATGATGATCACGCAGTTGCGGAAATCGACCGTACGCCCCTGACTGTCGGTCAGGCGTCCATCCTCGAGAACTTGCAGCAGGATATTGAACACATCGTAATGCGCTTTCTCGATTTCATCCAGCAATATCACCGAGTAGGGCTTGCGTCTCACAATATCGGTCAGCTGACCGCCTTCTTCATAGCCGACGTAGCCGGGCGGTGCGCCGACCAATCGGGATACCGCATGCTTTTCCATGTATTCGGACATATCCAGCCGAACCATCGCAGTCTCATCGTCGAACAGCGCTTCCGCCAGCGCCCGGGCCAGTTCCGTCTTGCCGACGCCGGTCGGGCCGAGAAAAATGAACGAACCGATCGGACGTTTGGGATCCTTGAGTCCCGCCCTGGCCCGCCGCACAGCTTTGGACACGGCGGTCACCGCTTCGTCCTGACCGACGACCCGCTCATGCAGCACCGCTTCCAGTCGCAGCAGCCGTTCCGACTCTTCAGCCGCCAGCTTCTTGACCGGCACGCCGGTCCAGTTGGCAACGATTTGGGCAATATCATCCGGCGTTACCATCACACTTTCGCTGCCGGCCTGTTTCCAGGCCCGTTGCCGGTTCTCCAGGTCTTCCCGCAAGCGCTGTTCCTCGTCGCGGAATTTTGCCGCCCGCTCGAACTCCTGGGCGGAGATCGCCGCTTCCTTTTCTGTCCGCAACGCCTCAAGTTGCCGCTCGATATCCCGCACGTCCGGCGGCGGGCAGAACGTCTGGAGGCGGACACGTGAAGCGGCCTCGTCCATCACGTCAATCGCCTTGTCCGGCAAAAACCGGTCGGCAATATAGCGTTTGGACAGCTTGACCGCAGCCTTGATCGATTCGTCGGTGATCTTCACCCGATGAAACGCCTCATAGCGATCACGCAATCCGAGCAAAATGTTGACTGCATCCTCCTCGGTCGGTTCCCCGACTGTCACCGGCTGGAACCGCCGCTCCAGCGCCGCGTCTTTTTCGATATGTTTTTTGAACTCGTCGAGCGTAGTGGCTCCAATCGCCTGAATTTCGCCCCGGGCCAAAGCCGGCTTCAGGATATTGGCCGCGTCTATCGCGCCTTCGGCCGCTCCGGCGCCGACCAGCGTATGCATTTCGTCAATGAACAGGATGGTGTTGCGCGATTGCTTGATTTCCGCCAAAACTTTTTTCAGACGTTCCTCGAAATCGCCGCGGTACTTTGTTCCTGCGACGACCGACGCCAGGTCCAGCGAAAATATCCGCTTCCCCCGCAACGTTTCCGGCACCTTGCCAGCCACGATGCGTTGCGCCAGTCCCTCGGCCACGGCCGTCTTGCCGACGCCCGGCTCTCCGATCAGCACCGGGTTATTCTTGGTACGTCGACTCAGAATCTGGATCACCCGTTCAATTTCCTTGTCGCGACCAATTACCGGGTCACTTTGCCCCTCCGCCGCCAGCTTGTTCAAATCGCGTCCATAATCGTCCAATATCGATGCCGGTTCTTTTCCTGCCTGCGGCAAAACAGCTTTTCCCGCGGCCTGCGCCCCGGCGCCGGTGGCACCTCCCAACAGTTCAATGACCCGCTGACGGATTATCTCCAGATTATCGATGCCCAGGCTGCGCAGGATTTGCGCTGCCAGGCCTTCGCCTTCGCGCATCAGCCCCAGCAAAATATGTTCGGTGCCGACATAATTGTGGCCGAGGTTTTGCGCTTCGTCGACAGCCAGTTCCAATGCTTTTTTGGCTCGCGGCGTATAATTGATCTCCTGTCGTTCGACTGGCGTCCGACCGAGCTTTTCCACGATCTGCGACCGCATCGTGTTCAGATTGATATTCAAAGATTCCAGCGCCTTGGAGGCTACGCTCTCCGGATCGCCGGCCAAACCCAAAAGCAGATGCTCGGTGCCGATATGGTCACTCTGAAGTTTGACCGCTTCTTGCTGCGCCAGCACCAAAATCCGCCGCGCCCTTTCGGTAAATCGGTTAAACATCGTTTTCTCCCCCCATGATCCGCTCACGGACGATCTCGGCCCGCAAACGGTTCCGTTCTGATTTATCCATTTTTTCGTTCTGGGCCATCCTGGCCACGACACAGGAACGACTGCCGATAATCAATTCTGTAAAAACCTCTGGCGGCAAATGGGTGATGATTCCCAAATCGATCCCCAGACGAACCGCGCTGAGCAGGCCAAGCGCCTCCTGCCCGGACAGGCTTCTGGCATAACGCAGGATTCCGTAGGCACGCCAGACACGGTCGGCCAATTCGTCGCCCGAATCGTTCACCAGCAATTGGCGGGCCGAGCGTTCTTGTTCGACCAGCTGTCTGACCAACCCCAGCACGTTGTCGATGATTTCTTTTTCGTTATATCCCAGCGTCTGTTGGTTGGAAACTTGAAACACATTGCCGTAGGCGTCGGTTCCTTCGCCATAAAAGCCCCGTACCGCCATGCCCAGTTGAGTCGAAACTTCCACGATACGGTGCATCTGACCCAACAGGACCAGGCCGGGCAAATGCAGCATCACGGAAGCACGCAGACCCGTTCCCAGGTTGGTCGGGCAGGAGGTAAGATAGCCGAGAT
>CAZOJA010000020.1:0-19336 GCA_964579955.1 uncultured Veillonellaceae bacterium
CCAGTCCTTGACTTCCTGTCCCCAATTGATTGTTGACAAAAAAACACGACCTCTCCGCAAATGAAGAAAAAGGGACTGCTTGCAGCCCCTTTTCTTTCGTTAAATTTTAGCGTTTCTCCTTAATCCGGGCCGCTTTACCAGTCAATTTCCGCAGGTAATAGAGTTTGGCGCGACGGACAATGCCGCGACGCACAACTTCGATTTTTTCCACACGCGGAGAATGCACCGGGAATGTTCTTTCCACCCCAACACCATAGGAAACGCGGCGCACGGTGAAAGTTTCCCGGGAACTGCCGCCACTGCGGGCGATAACCAAGCCTTCAAATGCCTGCAGACGTTCACGGGTTCCCTCAACGACCTTTACCTGCACTCTGACGGTGTCTCCCGGCCGAAATGCGGGAATGTCGCTGCGCAATTGTTCCTGTTCCAGAATCTTGATAATGTCCATGATTGCTCCCCCTTCTTCGGATGTTCATGGCGGCGATTGCCACTCAGCGGACCACCCTGTATAAACAGTAAAATTGTATCACAAGCAATTGACAAAAACAATGACAAACCTTATTATTTTTCGTTTTCTTCAGACCGGCGTTGCAACGCTGACAGATATTTCAAATCAGCCGGTGAGAGCCTGGCGGATTCCAACAAATCGGGCCTTAACTCCCAGGTTCGCCGCAAAGACTGCTGCCTGCGCCACCGCTCGATTTCCGCATGATTGCCTGACAGCAGCACGGGAGGGACTTCCCATTCCCGATACTGCCTGGGCCTCGTATATTGGGGATATTCAAGCAGCCCGGACGAATAGGAGTCTTTGGCAGCCCCATCTTCGGCTCCCAACGCGCCAGGCAGCAAACGCACCACGGCGTCAGTGACAATCATTGCCGGCAGTTCGCCGCCGGTCAGCACATAGTCGCCAATTGACAGCGCCTCATCGCAAAGATGATCACGTACTCTTTCGTCGACCCCTTCATAGTGCCCGCATAGTAAAACAAGATGGTCATAAAGACTCAGGCGCTCGGCATCTGCCTGAACAAACCGCGGCGCCACCGGACTCATCAGGATTACTCGCCGCTGCTCCGCCTTACCGGCAGTCAAACTATCCACACAGGAAAAAAACGGCTCCGGTTTCATCAGCATTCCCGAACCGCCGCCAAAAGGATAGTCGTCTACGATATGATGCCTGTCAGAAGTAAACTCACGCGGATTGACCACGTTCAGTTCGACCAGTCCGGCTTCACGGGCCCGCCCGATGATGCTGCAGCCAAATGGACCGGAAAACATCTCGGGAAATAAAGAAACGATGTCGATCCGCATCTGACTCACCAATACTCGGGAACGACCACGATCATTTTTCGTGCAGCCATATCGATCTGCCGGACATAACTTTCGATTGCTGGAATCAACAACTCTTTGCCATCCGAGAGTTTCACCGCATAAACATCATTGCTGCCGGTCTGCAAGACATCGGACAATTCGCCCAGCAACGTCCCCTGTTCATCCAGCACGCTTAAGCCGATCATTTGATAGATATAATACTGCCCTGCCGGTAGCGGCACCAAATCATCTTCAGTGACGTACAGTTCCTGTTGCCGATATTTTAGCCAGGCTTCCGGCGTATCGAAGCCGCAAAACTTCGCCAGAACCATTCCTTTTTGCACACGGGCTGACTCCAGCATCAATTTTGTACCATCGGCAAGCAGCAAATACTGTGTCGACTCAAAGCGATGCGGAAAGTCCGTGAGAGGTTGCAATTTCACCTCTCCACGGACTCCATGCGCGGAAGCGATTCTGGCCACGGCGATCAAATTTTCTTTCACCGCGCCCTCATCTCATTCCCGAATCGCCAGAATTTTGCCGTCTTCCAACAAAATTTCGCGATTCATCAGTTTTTGCAGGTCGTCGCCTTCTTGAACCGTTACCATTTGTTCCATCGTTCCCTGAACAATTTCAGCGCCGATTTCCAATTGGTTCGTTTCTTTCATTTTTTCCTGCAGATGGTTTTTGAGTTCCAGTCGCTTCTGCTTTTCACCATCGATCTGTTGTCGCAATGCAGTCAGCCCCTGCACGTCGGATCGGACCTGTTCGGTCATCAAGCGTTTGGCATGAAACTCAATTTGTTGCAGTTCCATGTCGACTTTGGCCATGGCTTCCTTGATCTCAGCCACCAGTTGTTCCTTGAGAACGGCGGTCACTTTAGACTTGACAGTCACCGGACATTTTAATGTGATTGTATTCATCCGATTATTTCCACCATTACCCTTCGGTTCTCTCTGGTTGCCGCGGCTTTAGCCACGGTACGGATCGCTTTGGCGATACGTCCCTGTTTGCCGATGACTTTTCCCATGTCTTCCTGGGCCACAGTCACTTCGTAAATCCAGGTATCGTTTTCAATGCGTTCCGTAACGCAGGCTTGGTCCGGATTCTTCACCAAGGACTGGACCAACAATTCTACGAGTTCCTTCATCCGGACTAGCCCTCCTTCCGGGCTTGTTGTTTCATTTCTTCGATTCTTTTCATCGTGCCTTGCTTATGCAGCAGGGCTTTGACCGTATCGGTAACCTGGGCACCTTTGGCCATCCACTCGAGCGCTTTCTCTTCATCCATTTTCACTGTCGCCGGCTCTGTGGTCGGGTCATAGTAACCGATGGATTCAATAAAACGTCCATCACGCGGGGACCGGGCATCAGCCACCACAATCCGGAAAAACGAGTCTTTTTTGCCCCCCATACGACGCAAACGAATTTTTACCGCCATATCTTTCACCTCCTTTTCAAATCAAACCATGATTGGTCCTGGTTATTCGTCACTTTCAGTTGCCAAACGGCAACCGGAAGGAAGAAAGTTTCTGTCCTGCCTTCTGCATCCCTTGCATACGTTTCATCATCTTACGTGCTTCGAGGAACTGCTTGAGCAAACGATTCACGTCCTGCACCCGGGGTCCGCTGCCGTCAGCAATCCGTTTGCGCCGGCTGCCGTTGATGATGGATGGATCTCGCCGCTCTTTTTTGGTCATGGACTGGATAATCGCTTCCACCCGATTCATGTCCTTTTCATCGACCTGCATTTCCTTGAGCTGCTTCATTTTTCCGCCCAGCCCGGGGATCATGCCGAGCAGCTGTTCGAACGATCCCATTTTACGAATGGATTGCATCTGATTCAAAAAATCGTCGAGGGTAAACTCATCTTTGCGCATTTTTTGCTGCAAAGCCATCGCTTTATCTTTATCGAACGTTTCTTGCGCCTTTTCGATCAGGCTGAGCATATCGCCCATGCCCAAAATTCTTGACGCCATCCGGTCCGGGTGGAACATTTCCAGGTTGTCCGTTTTTTCACCACTACCGACAAATTTTATCGGTCGCCCTGTCACTGCCCTGACTGACAAGGCGGCGCCGCCGCGGGCATCCCCATCCATCTTCGTCAGAATGATCCCGTCGATTCCCACCACGCCATGAAAATTTTCCGCGACATTGACCGCATCCTGACCGGTCATCGCGTCAACCACCAGCAAGACTTCCTGCGGCTTGACCAGATTCTTGATATTATTCAGTTCATTCATCAAATCGGTATCGATGTGCAAACGCCCCGCCGTATCGACGATCACGACATCCCGCAATTGCGCCAACGCCGTCTCGCGTACGGAACGGACAACCGCCAGGGGATTGGTCTCCCCGTCAATCGCCAAAACCGGCACATCCAGTTGCTTACCCAGTGTCTGCAGTTGCTGTACGGCAGCCGGTCGGTACAAGTCAGCAGCAACCAGCAAGGGACGCTTGCCTTGCTTGGCAAAATGCCGGGCCAGTTTGGCAGCCGTCGTCGTCTTGCCTGAACCCTGCAAGCCAACCATCATGATTACGGTGGGCGGTTCCGATGCCATGGCGATGCTGCGTTGGGCCCCACCCATCATCTCCGTCATCTCTTCATAGACGATTTTGACGACTTGTTGCGCCGGATTTAAACTTTCCAGGACATCCGCACCGACAGCGCGGGCTTTCACCCTTGCGATAAAATCCTTGACAACCTTGAAGTTGACGTCAGCTTCAAGCAATGCCATCCGAACTTCCCGCAGGCATTCGTTGACATCGGACTCCGACAAGCGGCCACGACCGCGTAAATTCTTAAAGATACCTTGTAACCGATCCGCCAATCCTGAAAACAACACGCCTCAGTCCCTCATCAATTATTTGAGAATCTCATCAATTTTAACAACAGCCTGATTTAATAAAGCATGCTCGGTCAGGGGAGCCTCATTCGCTTGCACGATGAGTTTCCTCACTGCCTGCAGGGTTTGCGACATTTGTTGCTCTTGCGTATAGAGCTTCAGTTTGGTTTCATACTGCTCAAGGGAATCTTCCGCACGCCGCAGAATATCATTGATCGCCTGGCGGGAAACCGACAGTTCAGCTGCTATTTCTCCAAGCGACAAATCTTGCAGATAATGCAGCTCCAGGCATTTTTGCTGGTTTTCCGTCAACAACGCGCCGTAGCAGTCATATAACCGGCTGATGCGAAGCATTTTTTCTATCATGGATTGATTATAAAGTAAAGCGGAAAGAGTGTCAAGGTTTTACCCTTGACACTCTTTCCGCTTTACTTTCATTAATCGATAGCAGCCGCTACTTGAATATCACTTCCAGCGGATTTCGCTCTGCCATCCGTTGATACTGGTGCTTGGGAACGCCAAGCATGATCGCGCCTGTGATGGTCTTGCCGTCCGGCACCCCGATCAGTTCCAGCAATGGGTGATACTGTGCAAAAGCCGCCATTTCAAAAAAGCCGGCCCAACAGCTGCCGAGGCCGAGCGAAGTCGCAAATAGCTCCGCATACGTCAATGCATAGCGTCCATTATCCCGACCGATCGGATTGCCGGTCGCCGCCAGGGAGAGAAGCAGATGCGGCGCCCCCCGCAATACTACGTCATAACCGGATTCACGGTAAATTTTCGCCATGCCGGCGTAAGGTTTCGTCCACGACACTCCGATACGGATTTGTTCTTCGAGCCAGTCAACCACCGTAGCTGAGATTTGTTTCAACACAGTAGCGTCACTTAGCACTAAAAAGGATACTCCTTGTGAATTACCGCCGGATGGAGCCATGCGGGCAACATTCAGCAAACGTAAGATAGTTTCCTGCGAAATTTTCTCCGATTTATAAGCTCGAATCGAACGCCGGCTACGTAAAAACTGTTCGGCCATTTCCGGCGAAATGGACAGGTTGGTCGACCGAATCAGCTGCTTTGACAGTGGGTTGCGTGTGTGATCAAGCGCAGCGGTTGGGCAGACAGCCACACAGTGTCCGCACTTGATGCAAGCTTTGGGGGCGAGCAACTCCGGGCCATTTTCATTCACACGAATAATCCCTGACGGACATACTTCACTGCAGAAACCACACCGGGTACATTTTGCCAAATCGACCTGAATCGCGATTTCATTCCTTTGCGTTGACATCCTCTTTCCTCCTGTTCCACTGTAAAATCTCTCTTACCCCAAACTGCCTGTTTAAGCTTGACTATTCGCCACCTTGTGTTGGATTCCTGCTCGCTGCGCCAGAGCAAAAAGACCTGGAGCTGTCTTTCCAGGTCTTTGAGGGTGTTTCGGCTTTGTGCACCGTTTTCCTCGCCGTAGTTTATAATTTGATTCGTTTTCCTTCTTCTGCCGACCAGTAAGCTGCATAGGTCGCCTTGATCGTTTCAAAGGCCAGATCAAGGTTCGCCAGCGGCTCGCGTCCGTGCGCCACACACTCCATAAAATCCTGGATTTCCTGATTATAGCCGCGGGTCCACTCTTCCTCCAGGCAAATGTATTGCCAGCCGGTCTTGCGGTCGACTTTTTCCGTGATATATACATCGGCCAGTTTGCTTTCATCCGTCAGATAACTCATCATTCCTGTATTAGGACAGATGTTGGCGTTGAGAATCCCGCCGGTTGTGTATGTTTCGACCAGATTGCGCACTCCGCCCAGAATCATGTCACCGGCAAAGACCGTGCTTTTGGTTCCATCGGTAAATGTCATGTTCATCATCGCCCAGTCTTCCACATCAACCGGATGCGACAAAATATACTGGTGGTCCTGCGGAGCAAGGCCATCACCGATATTGCCGACATCCGCCGTGACATCGGCGATAGCGATTCTTTCGCCACGGGCCTTTGCTTCAACCTGCTTGAGGTATAACACGGCCGATAATGGATGACAACCTTGTCGGATCAGCGCTCCCCCCCCCGTCAAATCCCAACGGGCAGCATGTTCTGCATGGGATCCGCTGTGACTCTCTTCCGCTTTCATAAATAAAATTTTGTCTTTGGTCTTTCGGATAATTTCGGCGCTTTTTGCCATCGCCGGTGCATAAACCCAATTTTCCGCATACATGAACAATTGGCCGCTGGCGATGATTTTTTCTCTGGTCGTTGTCATTTCTTCCATAACCCGTTCATACATCAGCGCTTTCGACATTTTCCGGCCGATCGGCGCTGGATCGGCTTGCCGGCCAAAATACCCGGTGAAAGGTTTTTCGCAGATGACATGTTTACCGGCTGCCATCGCCTCGACAATCATCGGCGCATGCAGGACAGCCGGGGTGCAGATGTCAATCACGTCAATCTCGGAGTCCTTGAGTATTTCTTTAAAGTCACGGTATACCTTCGCTATCTGGTGCCTTTTTGCGAAATCGAGCACATGGTCGCCACGTGACACAACGGCGACAACAGAAGCGGCAACGCCATATACCCTGCGATAGGCATGCATGTGCAGCTCCGCGACAAAGCCGCTGCCTACCAGTCCAACTCGTATCGGTTTCATTATACTATTTCCCTCCCGCAGATTCGGTAACCTCTTTGGCGGCCCAACGATCGAACAGACCGAGCTGGGCGGCGATCATCAACGCGATGATAATGGCAAAAAATAGGCAGATCGGCCGGGTAAAAAATGGCATGATGCTACCGTCTGATAATGTCAAGGCCCGCCTTAAATTGGTATCCGCCATCGGCCCGAGAATGACGCCGAGCAAAAACGGTGCGCTGGGAAACTTCATGTGAGCCAAAAACAAACCGACAAAACCGAAACCAAACATGACCCAGACATCGAATATGCGGTCATTGATGACATACGATCCCACCACGCAAAACAGAAATACCACCGGCATCAGAAGTTGCGGCGAGACTTGCAGGATCTTGACTGTAAAGCGGGAAATCAGCAAACCGAGCGCCCACATGACAAACGAGGAGGCAATCAGATAAATCGCAACCGTATACAAGAATCCCGGCGTTTCTGTCATCATCAACGGTCCCGGGCGCAGGCCGTGCAGCCAGAATGCCGCCATCAGAACCGCTGCCGGCGCGCTGCCGGGCACCGCCAAAGACAGGATCGGAATGATGGCGCCGCCGATACAGGCGTTGTTTCCGGTTTCTGCCGCTACAACCCCTTCCGGATTTCCTTTGCCAAAAAGCGCCCTGGCTTTACTTCGCATCCGAGCCGCCCAATACGATAACCAACCGCCGACATCCTCTCCGACACCGGGAATAATGCCAACCATAACGCCAATAAATGTTGAACGAATGATTGTTTCCCAATTGCGTCCCAAAATCCGCCAACCTTCTTTGTAATCGATGCTTTGCAGCTCGCCGACCACGGTTTTGGTCTTTTTGAAAGAAGCCACGATTTCCGGGAAACCAAACAAACCGATCATTATCGGAATAAGTGAAAAACCAGCCATCAAATCAATATTATCGAAGGAAAACCGCGGCACTCCCTGCAACCCATCCAGTCCGACAAGCGACACCAACAGGCCGAGTATGCCTGAAATCCATCCTTTAAGCGGATCACCGCCTGAAGCCAATTGTCCGCAGATCATGATTCCGAACACCGCCAGCAAAAAAAACTCCCAGGAGCCGAATTTCAAAGCAAAGCTGGTCAATAACGGAGTTAAAAACAGCAAGAAGATGACGCTGCCCAAAGTGCCGAGCGCGGATGCAGAAGTGGCAAGAAAAATAGCCAGACCGCCTTTACCTTGCTGCCCCATGGGATACCCGTCTTGAGCGGTGGCAGCGGACGCTGGCGTCCCTGGAATGTTTAACAGGATTGCCGACTGGCAGCCGCCGGAAATTGCGCCGACATAAACACCAATCAGTGAAAGGATCGCCATGTCCGGACTGGTTTTGTAAGTCAGGCCGGTCAATAAAGCTACGGCCATGGTTGCCGTCAATCCAGGCAACATTCCGACCACCAGCCCGAAAAACACGGACAACGCAATTGTGATTGCGGCTTCCGGTGTGGCAAGGAGACCTATCGCATGCGATAAATATTGCAATTCCATACTAATCCCCTCTACGGCAGAGTTACATTAAATATTTTATTGAACAGCACGATGATTCCCCCCACCGTGCCTATCGTCACCAATACAATACCAATATGGGAACTGGCTCGCAAATAAAAAAAGATTGCCAATAAGAACAGGGAGGATGACAACCAAAATTCAAATACAGGAATTAAAGCAAAGATATAGATTCCCAACAGGACAATCCCGCCCAACACTCGTTTCCAATCGGAATTTTCAGCACAAAACCAGTCACGGATATGAGCAAGGACTGAATTTGCCAACTCATCCGCGCGATGGTTCTTCAAGCTGCGCAGCAATAGAATCAGCGAACAAAGCAACAGACACGATCCCAAAAACACCGGCAACAGAGCCGGCGAAACCTGCCAGGAAACTTTTGCCTCGTCATGAATCTGCATGCTTTGTTGAAATAAAAAAAACGTAAAGATCAACAGCAATAAAGCAGAGAAAAAATCGCCAGTGCTGCCGGGGCGAATCGTAGTCCGCACACAAATCCATCCTTTGTCTGTGAATTTGTGGGCCGACCCTTGGTCGGCCCACAATATGGTGATAAATTAAGGCTTGGCAATATTGAATTTTTCAGGTGAGATTTTTGCAGTGCCGGTATCAAACAAAGTCCAGCAGACGACGGATGCCAGATTATCCAGCTTCTTCAACGATTCTTCCGGACCATAGCCAACCAGGACAACCCCTTTGTCTTTGGCAAATTTCTTCATCGTTTCACTCTGCATAGCCTTCTTGAATGCTTCATCGATCTTTTTGATCGCTTCGGGCGGCGCATCCTTCGGCATGGTCAGGCCAAAAAACTCACCCATCGGCAACGTCTTCTTCAATTCGGGCAATTCATTGCCGAGCGAAGGGATCGGCTTGACTCCGTCAATCTCAAGCGGCTTGTCGCTCAAGGAAGCAAGCGCAATCAGCTTGCCGGCGCGGAACATATCGGTCATTTCCATCGACAGTTGAGGCGTGAAATCGACTTCTCCGCCAAGTGTGGCAATAATCGCCGGGTTGCCGCCTTGGTAAGGAACGTGTTTATACTCAAATTTACCGGCGCGGCGGATAATTTCAATTCCCATATGGCCGCCCGAACCCACACCGGCGGTGCCGGCGGTAACGGCGCCGGGCTTGGCTTTAAATGCAGCCAGCAATGCCTTGGCATCTTTATAGGGTGATTCGGCGCGAACCGCCAACACGTTCGGCGAGAAGGTCGCCGTCCAGGTAACCCAGTCCTTGTGCCCCTGGTCCATATAACCCATGACCTGATAACTGGTAAATGGCATAAAACCGGCGCCTAAAATAGTGTAGCCGTCATGCTTGGCGTTCCATACGCTCTTGGTTCCAACCGAACCATTGGCGCCTGGTGTATTGACTACCGATATGTTTACGCCGAGAGTTTTTGACATCTCCGTTGTCAATGCGCGTACGGTCAGGTCTGTTCCGCCGCCGGGATTCCAAGGCACGACAACGGTAATGTCTTTGGTCGGCCACTTGACTTCCTCTTTTTTCTCAGCTGCCTGTTGCTTGACGCCACATCCGGCAAAAGCGACCACCATCGAAATGATGAGTAGGAATGAGAGCACCAGACGCAAATTTTTCTTCATGTTTTCTCCCCCTCTTGCTTAATTACTGCAATCGAATCTCCCTGTTGCAAAGTGCAGGAAAAAATCCGGCTTTGCACTCCCTGTTGGGACTCGTTCATTCTGGACAGCAATGCCTGCGCCGCTGCCTGCCCCATTTCCCGTTCCGGGCGTTTTACGCAAGTCAGGCTGGGCCTAAGCATCTCTGTCCATTCCGGCGTACCGATCAATACGACGGAAATCCGTTCCGGCCAACTCACTCCTTTCTCCTGAAGATACAACAGGACTCCCTTGGCTGACTCATGATGGCCAAGCACAACGGCGGTGATTGATTCTATGTCAAGTTTTTCCGCCATACGCCGTCCTGCATCCATGGAAAGCTCGTCAAGCAGGACATATCGCTGCGATTCCGGCAGGCCATACTCCTGCATTGCCCTGCAATAACCGTCCACGCGCTCTCTTACGTTGGGAATCGGCGCATCCCACCCCATGAATGCAACTTTGCGATGTCCGGCTGCCAACAGGGTCTTTGTCGCCAGATAACCCGACTGGAAATTATCATGTCCGACAAAAGAATACTCCGGTGCATCTTGTTCCAAAGAACGTTCCAGGACAACAAACGGCACATTGTGTTTTCGCAGCAGTTCCAGATTATCCGAACGGGAAAAAGCCGGACAGAGAATGCAGCCATCAATACGTTGGGCCACCAGGCGTTCGAGGATAATACGCTCTTGTTGCAAATCTTCTTCACTGTTGCACAGTGTGACCACATAGCCTTCCTGCCGGGCAATCGATACGATTTCCACGCACATGCGGGTAAAAAAGGTATTGCCAAACTGCGCCACCACCACAGCCAGGATGCCGCGCCTTTTTCCCTTGAGGCTGCTGGCGGCGGCATTCTTTACATAGCCGATTTCCGCCGCGGCCTGCAACACTCTCTCCCGCAATTCGGGCCTCAGATAACGTTCAACATTGCTGAAAACATAAGAAACCGTGGCAATGGAAGTCCCAGCTTTCTTTGCCACGTCTTTTATCGTAACCGACCCGCGATTTCGCGGCGCTTGTTTCATCTTGCAATCTCCTGATGGAAACGTTTACATATTAAGTATGGTTAATTCAGATAAATTTGTCAATAGGCAATTTATATTTCATCTGAAATTTTTCTTTGGCGGCGCAAAAAAAAAAACAGGCCCGGCAAGCCACTGCCGGACCCTGTCTTAATGCAAGTCACTTGTCATTCAGTAGCGCATGGGCATAAGCGCGGGCATCAAAGGGAGCGAAATCGCCCTGCTTCTCGCCGAGGCCCACCCAACGCACGGGAACTCCCAGTTCCGTTTTGATCGAGATGGCAAAACCGCCTTTCGCAGTACCTTCGAGTTTAGTCAGAATCACACCGGTCAATTCGGTGGCTTCATTGAATATCTTGGCCTGATGCAAAGCATTCTGTCCGGTAACGGCATCAAGAACCAGCAAAGTTTCCTGCGGCGCCGCCGGCAATTCCCGTTGAATCACGCGGCGGATCTTCTTCAGCTCTTCCATCAGGTTGGTTTTGGTATGCAAGCGTCCGGCCGTATCGATGATCAGGATGTCCGTCTTCCGGGCCTTTGCTGCCGCCACGGAATCGAAGACCACCGCCGCCGGATCAGCCCCCTCCGCATGACAGACAATTTCGGCGCCGGTGCGTTTGGCCCAGAGTGTTAATTGTTCACCCGCTGCGGCACGAAAAGTATCGGCTGCCGCCACCAGGACGCTTTTTCCCTTCTCGCGGTAATAATGCGCCAGTTTGCCGATCGATGTCGTCTTGCCGGAGCCGTTGACCCCGACGACCAGAATTACGTGCGGCGGCTCTGCTAAACTGACTTCAACCGCATCCTCTCCGGTCATCATGCCAGCGATTTCCGCCTCCAACACAGGCAGAATCTCCGAAGGATCCTTAAAATTCTCCTGCCTTGCTCTCTTGCGAGTTGCCTCTACCAGCCGACTGGCGACCGTTGCGCCCGCATCCGATAAAATCAACGTTGCTTCCAGTTCTTCAAAAAAGTCATCATCCAAGGCACTGGAGCCACGAATCAGTCCACCCAGCTTTTCTGCCAGGCTGCGACGACTTTTGGCCAAGCCGTTCTTCAGTGAATCAATTAGTCCCACGCATCATTCGCCCCTCTTCCACTTGTTTCCCTTCTTCCAAAAACTTTACCGAAACCAGGCGGGAAACTCCTGAATCCTCCATCGTAACTCCATGCAGGATATCCGCTGCTTCCATCGTCCCTTTTCGATGAGTGACCACAATGAACTGGCTGTGCTTGGAATACTCGGACAAAAACTCGCTGAACCGGCGCACATTCGATTCGTCCAGCGCCGAATCGATCTCGTCGATGACGCAGAACGGCGCCGGGCGATAGGCCAAGAACGAAAACAGGATGGAAATGACGGTCAACGCCCGCTCGCCGCCGGAAAGCAACGCCAGATTCTGCCGCCGTTTACCAGGTGGCTGGACAAATATCTCCACGCCGGATTCGAGAACGCTGTCTGCTTCAGATAATTCCAGCACCGCGCTGCCTCCACCAAACAAACGGACAAAAATATCGGAAAAGTGCGCATTGATCGCGGCAAACCCTTCTTCGAACTTTTCCGCCATTGTCCGGTCAATATCAGCGATGATCTGCCTCAGTGAAGCTGCCGCTTTCTCAAGGTCCTCCGACTGCGAAAGCATGAAGTCATATCGGTCGGCAGCTCTGCGGTATTCTTCGACGGCCGTCGGATTGACCGGGCCGATTTCCTGAATCGCGGCTTCGCAGCGACCAGCTTCCGCCTCCAATTCGGCCATCGGTGCATCCAGGCGCTTTTGATACGCTTCAGCCAGACTGAGATTATACTGGGTCTCTATCTGGTCACGGCAGTGTTTCATCTCGTACTCGAACTTTGCGCTATCCAGGCGCAATGCGTGAACGCGTTCTTCCAACTCGTGACTGCGCCGTTTCAGGTCGCGCAGATTGCGGTCCAGTTTTTGCGCTTCAGCCAACAAGCTGGTTTTTGTTGCGTATAAATCATTGCGGAAGGTCCGATAACTATCAAGTTTCTGCAACAAAAGCTCGCGCTGGGAAAGTGCCTGCTGCACCTCCTGTGCAGTCTGCTCCGCCTGGCTACCGACTACTGACAGTTCGTCCTGCAATGTTTGCCACTGCAAATCGTGACGCTGCCGTTCTTCCGCCTGCCTTGCCTGATCGGCCACCGCGTTCTGCCGACGGTGGCTGAGATCGTTTTGACGCAGGCGCAACCCGGTCACCAACTGATCCTGCAAATCTCTTTCTGACTGAGTTTTTACAAGCTGGGCCTGCCACTCGTCGATCTTGCCTTTGTTTTGCGCCTCCCGCTCTCGAAGTGACTCCAGCAAGACTTTTGTCTTCTCGACCAGAGCAAGCTGTTGTCCTGTGCGTTGCCCGGTCTGCTCCAGTTCCTGCCGGCATGTTTCCAGCGCCAGTTTCAGCCGCTGTTCGTCCTGTCGCCAGCGGACCAGTCCGCGCTCGATATCTGCCTTGTTGAGTTCGGTCTTTGCCTGTTCGGCACGTTGGTCCTGCAACAGCTTTTCTTGCCCGGCGATCAATTGTTGCAACCGGCTGATTTCTTCGACGACCTGAGCCGTTATGTTCTCAGTTTGCCCGATGTTGCGGGCCAGTTCATCGATTTCGTTCTGGCGACTCAAGAACCCTTGTTCTTTTTGACTGGAGCGACCGCCGGTAATCGCGCCACCCGGATTGATCAGCTCGCCGTCCAAAGTGACGACCCTGAGCCGTTGTCCGCTATTCTTGGCAATCCGCATGGCGGCATCAAGGTCGGTCGCGACCACCGTACGGCCAAGCAACATGTCAGCCAGAACCCTGAACCGAGGCTCGGTTTGCACCAGCGTGGAAGCCAGACCGATCGCTCCGGCCGACGCTGCCGCCGCCAGTTCATGTTCACGGGGCGCCTGGGCGCGAATCGATTGCAACGGCAAGAACGTTGCCCGCCCCAGCCGGCCCTCTTTCAAATAATTCACTGCCGCCTTGGCCGTTTGCTCATCTTCGGTGACAATATTCTGCAGTGCCTGACCCAAAGTCGTTTCAATCGCCGTCACATAGGCGTCCGGCACGGTAATCAGCTGGGCCACTGCGCCAAGCACGCCTTTATTCCAAGGCTCGGTGCTGCGCAGTACGCTTCGGCTGCCAAAACTGAACCCTTCGTAGGCACTTTGCATCGAAACCAGGACTTTACGTTTTGACAGATATTCCTGGCGCTGATTGGTCAGTTGTTGTTCACGTTGTTGTTGTTGGCGCAATTCCTTTTGTAGCGATTCTTTTTCGCTGCCCAGTTCCGCCTGCCGACGTTCCAACGTTTGCAGCAAGACCGTCTGTTGCTGCAGCTCGACTTCTTTGGCCCTCAATAGCTCCCATGCAGCCTGATGCTCGCTGTCAAGGCTATCCATCTCCCGGCTCAGTCGCTGCTTCTGTTGCGATAATTGTTCAATCTCGCGCTCAGCCTGACGGAGATTGTTCCGTTCGTCAACCACTTCCTGCAGTTGGTCGAAAACCAGATCCCGCGCCTCATGGATCTGCTGCTGAAGATTTTTGATCGCTAACGTTTGTTGTTCCAGTAACAACGCCGCTGCCTCAAGTTCGCGCGTCGCCGTCGCTTCTTCCGCCTGCAGGCCAGCCAGCTTTTCACGGCAATCCGATAGAGAACCGTCCAAAAATTCCAATCGGTCGGTCAGCGTGGTCGATTCGTTGATCAGTTTTTCGCGGCGTTGCCCGATATGCTCCAGTCGCTCCCGACCTACCTGGATTTGTCCGTCGGTTTTTTGCAAAGTCAGGGAACTGGCGGCTAGAATCCGGTCATAGTAAAGCAGTTGTTCGTCCGCGTTCGCCAGTTCGGCGCCAATTAGCTCCCGTTCGCTTTCAGCGACGGAAGTCTGGGTCATTGCGGCGATCGCCGCATCCACCGCCTTTTTTTCATTCGCCGCCAGAGCGGCCAACTGCGACTGCGCCGTGTCATACCGATTGATGTATAACGTGGTTTTGCATTGAACATACTGTGCATAAAGCCGATTGTAACGAGTCGTCTTGTCGGCGCTTGCCTTGAGAGGGTCCAGCTGCGACTCAATTTCGGCAATGATGTCGCGTACACGGGTCAGGTTTTGTTCCGTGTCGTCCATCTTGCGCACCGCGTCTTTACGCCGTTGCTTGAATCGGGCGATGCCGATCACTTCCTCGAACAGCAGGCGGCGCTCTTCCGGCTTGCTGTTCAGGATCTCGTCAATTTTATTCTGCCCGATGACGGCCATCGATTCCCGGCCCAATCCGGTTCCAGCCAGCAATTCATGCAAATCTTTCAACCGGCACTGACTTTTATTGATCAAGTATTCGCTTTCGCCGGAACGGTAAACCCGCCGGGTCACGGTGACTTCACCGTAATCAAGCGGCAACAGGGCGTCATAATTGTCAAAAGTCAGCGACACTTCCGCCACCCCCAAAGGTTTGCGGTGGGTTGTGCCGGCAAAAATCACATCCTCCATCTTGGCTCCACGCAAGGTGCGGATGCTCTGTTCCCCCAGCGCCCAGCGGATGGCGTCCGAGATGTTGCTCTTGCCACTGCCGTTGGGTCCGACGATGGCATTGATACCAGGACTGAATTCAAGTTCGGTCTTGTCAGCAAACGACTTAAAGCCGAATACCTCGAACTTTTTCAGCAGCAAATGATCACATCCAGTCAATTATTCACGTAGTCACGAATTAGCAATTGATTCAACAAGTCCGACCAGAGAAATTTTAACACGAGAGCTCATGAATCACAAATAGAACCTGTCCGCTGTCTCACGGACAGGTTCTATTGTTCTTCGTTTCGGCAAATTATCGTGGTTCGACCCGGAAGCGGATGGCCGTCTTTTCCTGCCCTTCAATCTCAACCTCGATAAAGGCAGGTACCGCAATCAAATCGATGCCCGCAGGAGCCAGGTAACCCCGCGCAATAGCGATAGCCTTCATCGACTGATTTACCGCACCTGCGCCGATTGCCTGCATCTCGACGGTCCCCTGCTCTCGCACGACTGATGCCAAAGCGCCCGCAACCGATTTGGGATTGGATTGAGCCGATACTTTTAGAACAGTCATGCAAAAACCTCCCCGCGCCACTCGCTTTCGCATTCCATTTTTCCCTTAATAGATTCTGCATCCACCTGATAAATCCTTGCACATCAGGCAAATAAAAAACAGTCGAAAAAGCTCCGACTGTCTCAACCGATCCTTCTGCCGCAACGAGCTCAACCACACTCAGTCTTTCTGTCTCTCCAGAGCAGCCTGCGCAGCCGCCTGTTCGGCCTGCTTTTTCGATTTTCCTGTCCCGCTGCCAAGCCTCACCCCATCGACCGATACGGTGACACGGAATTGTCTTGCATGGGCCGGGCCGGTTTCTTCATCCACCTCATATACAATTGCCCGCGGTCCTTCTTTTTGCAGTTCTTCCTGCAAACTGGTCTTATAGTCGGAGTTCAGCATCCCTTGCCGTGCCTGCCGCAAGGTGTCGCCCAAATTGGTTTCGACAAACTGTTTGGCCGCGACCATACCGCCATCGAGAAAAATTGCTCCGACCACCGCTTCATAAGCATCGGCCAGGATCGATGGGCGCACCCTTGCTTCCGCACTTTGCTCGCCGCAGCCCAGAAACAGGTACTCGTGCAGACCGATTCGCCCGGCTGCGCTGGATAAACTACCTTCACAGACGGCGGCTGCGCGAGCCCGGGTCATCGCTCCCTCAGACAGTTCCGGCGACGACTGATACAACCAATCGCTCACGATCAGTTCGAGCACTGCATCGCCAAGAAACTCCAGCCGCTCATTATGTGCCAGATGCAATTTCGGGTTTTCATGCGCATAGGAGGAATGGACCAACGCTTGCAGCAACAGCTGCGGTTGTTTAAAAGAAAAACCGAGAGCAGTCATCAATGTTTGAAGACGCCCCCGGCTCTGTTTACTGTTCAAATTTCTTGACGAGCAGGGTTGCATTGTGGCCGCCGAAACCAAAGGAGTTGGACAGTGCAACACGCACCACTTTGGCTCTGGCCTGGTTGGGAACATAGTCCAGGTCCAGTTCCGGGTCAGGCGTCTCATAATTGATTGTCGGGGGCATCATGTCATTCGCGACAGTCAAGGCTGTTGCCACGCATTCAATTCCTCCGGCGGCGCCCAACAAATGGCCGGTCATCGACTTGATCGAACTGACAGCCAGATTTTTGGCATGATCGCCAAACAACACCTTGATTCCCTGCGTTTCGTTTTTGTCGTTAAGCGGCGTCGAAGTTCCGTGAGCATTGATATAATCGACATCCGTGACCTGCAGGCCCGCGTCTTTGATTGCCAATTCCATGCAGCGTGCCGCCTGGGCGCCTTCCGGCGCCGGAGCCGTGACGTGGTAGGCATCGGCATTGGTGCCATAACCGGCCAGTTCGGCATAAATCCTTGCCCCGCGGGCCAGAGCGTGTTCCAGCGATTCCAAAATCACAATACCGGACCCTTCACCCATGACAAAGCCATCGCGGTCTTTTTCAAACGGCCGGGAAGCTTTTTCCGGCGCATCGTTACGGGTCGACAATGCTTTCATCGAGCAGAATCCGGCCATACCGGCAGGGGAAATCGCCGCTTCGGTTCCGCCGGCAACCATCACGTCGGCATCACCGCGTTGGATGACTTTCATCGCGTCGCCGATGCAATTGGTCCCTGTCGCGCAGGCAGTGACCACGCAACTGCTCGGCCCTTGCAGGCCAAATGCGATGGAAACCTGTCCAGCCGCCATATTGGCGATCATCATCGGGATAAAGAACGGGCTGATCCGGTTCGGGCCTTTTTCAAACAATGTTTTGTATTGGTCGTGCAATGTATCCATGCCGCCGATTCCTGAACCAACAAAAGAACCGATACGAGCCTTGTCTTCCTTTTCCAAATCAAGCCCGGCATCATCCAGCGCCATTTTGGCCGCAGCAATAGCAAACTGAGTGAAACGGTCCATCCGGCGGGCTTCTTTCTTATCGATGAAAGCAGCGGGGTCAAATCCCTTTACTTCACCGGCAATTTTCGCATCGTATGCCGAAGCGTCAAACCGGGTTATCATGTCGATTCCCGATTTCCCTGCCAACAAAGCTTGCCAAAACTCGGCCGCTGTGTTTCCTATTGGCGAAATCGCACCTAATCCGGTGATCACTACGCGTTTTTTCAATTCAGTCACTCCTCATCATTCAGTCTCTTCGGCTTCTTTGACCAATGTCGCAATGATTTCCTTGACTGATAGGATTTTATCAATTTTATGCACATTCTCGCCGGTAAAAACCAGACCGGTTTCCACATCGCCCTGTTGCGCGCGGATCAGCGCCTTGATGATGCAGAACGACTGCGAACAGTGTTTCAGACAGGCATCGCAGCTATCCGGTTTTGCCACCGTGCCATCGGCAATCTTGGCCGCGAACGGATTGCGCACAGCCTGACCAGGCAATCCGACAGGACTGTTGATCAGCATCACATCTTCCGGTTTGGCTTTTAAGTAAAACTCTTTCAACGTCGGGCCTGCGTTGGATTCCTCGCTGGCTGCAAACCGGATTCCCATCTGGACTCCGTTGCCGCCCAGCCGGATGACATCAACGATATCTTTGCCGTTCATCACGCCGCCGGCGCCAATCACCGGGATCTGCACCGCAGCTCGTACTTCCGGCACGATTACCCTCATAGACCGGTCGGTTCCCAAATGACCGCCCGCTTCCTTGCCTTCGACAATGACTGCTGCAGCGCCCAACATTTCAGAAATGCGGGCCAGTTTGGCACTGGACACAATCGGAACGATCGGTGTCCCCGATTCTTTGCCCAAGGCGAACATATCGCGGGAAAATCCCGCACCGGCCACCACCAGGTCGATGCCCTCTTCAATCGCCGTTTTTATCATTACTGCAAAGGAACGAGCTGCAACCATCATATTGATGCCAACAATCCCGTCAGTCAGGGATCGGGCCAGTTTGATCTCATTGCGAAGTTCGTCCACCGTCATTCCGGATGCGGCAATCAGGCCGATTCCACCTTCACGTGCAACCGCAGCCGCCAAGGGAGCTGTTGACAGGCGAATCGCCATGCCGCCTTGAATAATCGGAACTTTTGCAACCAGTTTTCCTATTCTTAACTCCGGGAGTCTCAATTGCCTTAATCCCCCAATCGACATCTACAGATCAGCGTTTGAAACGGTCGCTCTAAGAAAGTCCCGCGAAACAGTTCCGCGGGACTTTCTCACGCAACAATCAGTTAGGCTTGTTTTTCCTTCTCGATATAGTCCACCGCGTCCTTGACGGTCTTGATCTTCTCGGCGATTTCATCAGGAATTTCAATGTTGAATTCCTCTTCAAAAGCCATGATCAATTCCACGATGTCCAGAG